>QOAX01000192.1 GCA_003972865.1 Verrucomicrobiota bacterium
GAACACTAATAAACATCCCTGACATCAATGAACATCGGTGAAAATGGTGTAACTTTTAGGTGTAACTTTGACCTACAGAAGTCGTAAGTCATTGATGGAGAAGGGTGGAGCGGGTGAAGGGAATCGAACCCTCGTGTCAAGCTTGGGAAGCTTGCGTTCTACCATTGAACTACACCCGCACTGAAGGGGACGCGGAGTTTCCGGCCGGCCCCCGGCTTTGGCAATGTTTTTGTTTCGCTGCCCCGGTCACGGCTTGGGCGGCTCGAGGGTGCGGGTGATTTTGCCGGTGCGATCCCACGCGTAAACGCGGCCGTTGTCCGCGCCGCCGTAGAGCAGTTTGCCGTCGGTGGTTGCGGCGAGGCAGTGCAGCAGGTCGCCGGCCTTGGACCATGTCTTGCCGGGGCTTTTGCTGGTTTCGTTGCAGAGGCGCAGGGCGCCGTCGTCGCTGGCGGTGATCAACTCGGCTTTCTTTTCCGGCCAGGCAATGGCGGCGACGTTGCCGGGATGGCCGGTCACGAGATTTTTTTGCTCTCGGGTTTTTGTGTCCCAAATTTTGAGTTCCTTGTCCGCACCACCGCTGGCGATCAGCGCGCCGTCCGGCTTGTAGGCGAGCGAGAGCACCGGCGAGGTGTGGGCCTCGATCTGCATCGTTTGTTCGCCTTTGGCCAGGCTCCAAAACCGGACCAGTTTGTCGGCCCCAGCGGAGGCCAGCGTTTCGCCGTCGGGCGCGATGGCGAGGTCGAAGATGGTCCCGCCGTGGGCCTGCCAGGCTAAGCGCTTGGCCAAGTCGCCGGTATTCCAAAGGGTGATCTCTCCTGCTTGGCCAGGGGCGTTGGAGGCGGTGATGAGTGTCGTGTTGTCGGCGGTGAAGGTCATCGCCGAGACGCGTCCTGGCAGGTCGGTGATCTTATCGGCAAGCGACCAGTCGGCGGTGTTCCAAAGCAACACTTTGCGGAAGCCTCCGGTGGCCAAACGCTTGCCGTCGGCGTTCCACGCGATGGACTGGACGACGTCGCGGTGGCCGGTGAGCCTGGCCAGTGGTGGTTTGTTTTTTTCGGCGAGGTTGTGAACGGTGACGAGGTTGCCGTGGCCGGCGGCGAGTTGTTTGTCGTCCGGCGAGAGGGCGAGGGCGAACACCGGTTGGTAGCCGCCGGGCAGTTGGCCAAGCGCAGTGGGGTCGAGCAGCTTGGCTTTGATGACCAACTCGGCGGGCAGCCACTTGGCCCCGGCGTCGATCCATTGGCCAAGCGTGGCGATTTGTTCGTCGCCCAGTTGTTTCTTTGGCGGCATGTGGGGGTCGCTGCCGGGCTGGATGTACCGGATCATGCGGCTCTCCGCGGCTTGGCCGGGGAGGAGTGCCAGGCCTTCGCCGCCGCCCTTGAGGGCGAGAGCGCGCGTGGTGAGGTTGAGGTCGCCCTTGTTTTTTTTGGCGTTATGGCAGCGGATGCAGTGGTCGCGCAGGAGGTGCATCGCGCGCCTGGCCAAGTCGGCGCCTCCGGCCCCGCTCGGCGGCTCGGTGCCCCCGGCGCTTGGCCAGGCGGCCAAGGCCAAAAGTGTCAGCTTGGCCAAGCGGGCGGGTGTGAGCTTGTGGGCGAACCGTTTCATGCGTGTGACGGCATTAAACCCGGCCCGGAGGCGCGGCGCGAGTCCTTGTTGTTTTAATTCGTCGGGACGATCATTTCGGGTTGGCCGGGGACAGTGGCAGGGATAGACTATCACAATGAACACGGCACCACGGGGCGGCAGCGCCCCCAGTCTCACTGCGTCGGAACGGCAGAAGCCACGCGGCCAAGTCGGGCACGCCGACAATGCTGGTCTGCTGGAGGAATCTTATGAGCAGTGGCGCGTGAACCCGGCGAGCGTCGATGCGGCCTGGCAGGCGTTCTTCGAGGGGTTCGAGCTGGGCTCGCAATTGGCCCCGGAGCGGGCCGGAAAAACCGGCGGGAATGGCGCGACGGCACCGGCCGCATCCAGCGCCCCCACGCCGGCACTCCCGGTGGTGGACCCGATGAGGCAGGGGCGGTTGTCGCACCTGCTTTTTACCTACCGGATGCTGGGGCATTACATCGCGAACCTCGATCCGCTCGGCTTCAACAAGAATGAGCTGCCGGAGCTAGATCTGCATAATTTCAAATTCTCGGAGGCCGACCTTGACCAGAAATTTGACGCCGGAACTGCTGGCGGTGGCGGCCAAAAGACACTGCGCGAGATTCTGCAAATCCTGCAGGACACCTACTGCCGTACCGTGGGGGCGCAGTACATGCACATCCAGCATTTCAAGATTCGCCGCTGGCTGCGCGACCGGATGGAATCGACGCGGAACCGGCCTGCCTATTCGGGAAAAAAAAAGCGGCGCATCCTCAAGAGCCTGATGGATGCCGAGCAGTTCGAGAAATTCCTGCACACGAGGTACGTGGGGCAGAAGCGCTTCTCGCTCGAGGGCGGCGAGACGCTGATCCCGGTGCTCGACGCCATTGTGCAGGGCGCGCCTGGTCGTGGCATCTTCAAGATCGCGATGGGCATGGCGCACCGCGGACGGCTCAACGTGTTGGCCAACATCATCGGCAAGGATTTCAAGTTTCTGTTCGAGGAGTTCAGCGACAACTATGTTCAGCAGATCGCCTATGGCGACGGCGACGTGAAGTATCACCTCGGTTTTGAAAACACCCGAACCACCGTGGACGGTGACAAGGTCAGCATCAACCTCGCGCCCAACCCCAGCCACCTCGAGGCGGTGACGCCGGTGGTGCAGGGCAAGGCGCGCGCCTTCCAGCGGCTGCTCAAAGACTCGAAGGAGCGCAAAAAGGTGCTGCCGGTGGTGATCCACGGCGACGGCGCGTTCATCGGGCAGGGCATCGTGGCGGAGACATTCAACATGTCGCAGCTCGACGGTTACAAGACCGGGGGCACGGTGCACATCGTCGTCAACAACCAGATCGGGTTCACCACCCTGCCGCACGACGCCCGCTCAACGCTCTACTGCACCGCCTCGGCCAAGATGCTTGACGTGCCGATCTTTCACGTGAACGGCAACGACCCCGTGGCGGCGGTGCATTGCATCGAGATGGCGTTGGATTTCCGTCAGCAATTCGGCCGGGACGTGGTCGTGGACATCGTCTGTTACCGCAAGCACGGCCACAACGAGGGCGACGAGCCGAGCTTCACCCAGCCGCGAATCTACGCCTCCATCGCCAAGCAGCCGCTCATCAGCGAGATCCTGCTCAAGTCGCTGGTCGGGCAGGATGTCATCGACCGCGAGGAGGCGCAGTCGTTTCGCGACACGTACCGGATGGCGCTCGACTGCGCCCGTAGCGAGTCACGCAGCGAGACGCACAAGATGAAACCGGCCATCCGGCCGCAGCTCGCCACGCCGGAGATGCTCGACCCGGTCGACACGGCGGTCAGCACGGAGAAACTTCGGGAAGTGGGCCTGCCGATTACGGCCGAGCCGGAGGCGTTCGCGCTCAACCCCAAGATTCAGCGGCTCATCAGGCAACGCCGCGAGATGATCGACGGCGAACGCCCGGTGGACTGGGGCATGGCCGAGACCCTGGCCTACGGCACGCTGCTGGTGGAGAACATTCCGGTGCGCCTGTCCGGGCAGGACGTGCGGCGCGGCACGTTCAGCCATCGGCACGCCGTTTACTACGAGGTCGGCACGCGGCGGCGCTACATCCCGCTGCGCAAACTGGCGCCGCAGCAGGGCGACTTTCGCATTTACAACAGCCCGCTCACCGAGGCGGCGGTGCTGGGTTTCGAGTTCGGCTACACGCTGGACTACCCGAACATGCTGCTGCTATGGGAGGCGCAGTTCGGCGACTTCGCCAACGGCGCGCAGGTGATCATCGACCAGTTCATCACCTCGTCCGAGAGCAAGTGGAATGAGACCTCCAACATCGTGCTGCTCCTGCCGCACGGCTACGAGGGGCAGGGGCCGGAGCACTCGAGCGGCCGGCTGGAGCGGTTTCTGCAGGCGTGCGCCGAGGACAACATCCAAGTCGGCAACCTGACCACGCCGGCCAACCTGTTCCACGCGCTGCGCCGTCAGGTGCACCGCCCGTTCAACAAGCCGCTGGTGCTGATGACGCCCAAGAGCCTGCTGCGCGACCCGCGTTGCACCTCGGCGCTGGACGACTTCACCGACGGCGAGTTTCGGGAGATCATTCCCGACACGCTCGGCATGCAGTCGGCCAAGCGCGTCGTCTTCTGCACCGGCAAGGTTTACTTCGACCTCGAGGAGTATCGGGAGAAGAACAACATCGACGACGCGGCGATCGTGCGCATCGAGCAACACTATCCCCTGCACGAGCCTAAGCTGCGCGAGGCGCTCAAGCGCCATCCCAGGGCCAAGCGCTTCATCTGGTGCCAGGAGGAATCCGAGAACATGGGCGCCTGGTTTTTCATGGAGCCGCGCCTGCGCAGGCTGCTTGGCCGGGAGATCGGCTACGCCGGGCGCGACGCCTCCGCCAGCCCGGCCACCGGCTCGCGCGCCATCCACCAGCTCGAGCAGGCCAAGCTCATTGAGGAAGCTTTCACCCTTTGAGCGCCCAAACCAAAACACAACATGGCCACTGAAATCAAAGTCCCCGCCGTGGGGGAATCCATCAAGTCAGTTTACGTCGCCGACTGGCGGAAAAACACCGGCGACTACTGCAATGCCGGTGACATCGTTTGCGAGATCGAGACCGACAAGGCGTCACAGGAAATCCCCACCGAGGTTGCCGGAGTCATCACCACCTTGGCCAACGTCGGAGACGAGTTGCCGATCGGCGGCGTGCTGGCAACCATCGACGAAGCCGGCGAGGCGGGGCAAGTGAGCAGTGAGCCGTCAGCGGTGAGCAGTCAGTCAAGCGCACCGGAACCCGAGCCGGAACCGCCCACCGAGCCCTTGGCCAAGCCGCTTGGCCAGGCGCGGGAAGTGCTGACCACGCCGTCGGCCAGGGTTCACGCCGAGGAACTCAGCATCGACCTCGCCAACATCGCCGGCTCCGGCAAGGGCGGACGCATCCTCAAGGAGGACGTCCTCGCCGCCGCCGGGGACGCTGCGGCCACCACGCCGGACACCCCGATCGCCAGTTACGACGATGTCGCCACCGCGCCGGAACCGGGGGCCGTTGCGCCGACCGCGCCAGCCGAGCTTGGCGAAGTCACCCGCAAGCGCATGAGCATGATGCGCCGCACCATCGCCGACCGACTCGTAAGCGTACAGCACGAGGCCGCCATGTTGACGACCTTCAACGAGGCCGACATGAGCCAGATCATTGCGCTGCGAAAAAAATGCCAGGACGACTTTGTGGCCAGGCACGGCGTGAAACTCGGCTTCATGTCGCTGTTTGTGAAAGCCGTCGTTCGCGCACTCAAAGCCGTCCCGAATGTCAACGCCGCCATCGACGGCACCGATATCGTCCAATTCCACCAGCAACACATCGGCGTCGCCATCTCGACCGACAAGGGTCTGGTCGTGCCGGTCGTCCGCAACGCCGCCGACCTGTCGCTGGCCGACATCGAGAAGGCCATCATCGCCTACGCTGAAAAAGCCCGGGCCGGTAAGGTTAACCTGGCCGACCTGGCCGGCGGCACCTTCAGCATCACCAACGGCGGCATCTTTGGCTCGATGATGTCCACCCCGATTTTGAACCCGCCGCAGAGCGGCATCCTCGGCATGCACGCCATCCAGCATCGGCCGGTCGCCGTGGACAGTCGGGTCGTCATCCGGCCGATGATGTACCTCGCGCTGACCTACGACCACCGGATCATCGACGGCCGCGAAGCCGTCACCTTCCTCGTCCAGGTGAAGGATTTCATCGAAAACCCGGCGCTTGGCCTGGTGGATTGAGCGCCTGGCCGGATTGGCCTCGCTCGGGTATTTCAGAGTTGATACTTTCCCGCCCATAAAATTCGCTGACCGGGCGAACAGCACTCCCAACTTAAAATGGATTTTGATCTTGTAGTCATCGGGGCCGGGCCGGGCGGGTACACCGCCGCGATCAAGGCGGCGCAACTCGGCATCAAGACGGCCATCGTCGAGAAGGACCAAGCCCTCGGCGGCACCTGCCTCAACGTTGGCTGCATTCCCAGCAAGGCGCTGCTCTCGTCCACCGAGCTTTATCGCGAGGCGCAAAAGCACTTTGGCTCGCACGGCATTTCGGTTGATGGGCTGTCGATGGATGTCGGCGCGATGATGAAGCGCAAGGACGGCGTCGTCCGCAAGATGGCGCGCGGCATCGACTACCTGATGAATAAAAATGGCATCGAGCGCGTGGTCGGCCTTGGCCGCATCGCCGGGCCGAACGAGGTGGAGGTCACCGACGGCAAAAAAAAGCAGAGTCTCAAAACCAAGCGCATCCTGATCGCCACCGGCAGCAGCGTCGCCGGCCTGCCGTTTCTCGAGATCGACGGCGAAACGATCTTGAGCAGCGACCACGCGATCGCGCTTGGCCAAGCGCCCGAGTCAATGGTCGTAATCGGCGGCGGCGCGATCGGCCTCGAGCTGGGCTCGGTCTGGGCACGGCTTGGCACCGAGGTTACCGTGGTCGAATTTCTCCCGCGCATCGCCGCGATGTTCGACGAGGACATCACCCAGGCACTGCAAAAGCTGCTTCAAAAACAGGGAATTAAATTTCACCTCGGCACCGGCGTCGAGTCGGCCGAGAAAACCAAGGGCGGCGTCCGGTTGACCGCAGTCAGGGGCGACAAGAAAGTCGAGCTTGAGGCCGAGAAAGTGCTCGTCGCCGTCGGCCGCAAGCCGAACACCGGGGGTCTCGGCGCCGCCGAGGCCGGCGTGGAACTGGACGAGCGGGGCTGCATCAAGACCAACGCCGAGTGGCAAACCAATGTCCTGGGCATTTACGCCATTGGCGACGTGGTGGCCGGGCCGATGCTGGCGCACAAGGCCGAGCAGGAGGCCGTCGCCGCCGTCGAGCGGATGGCAGGCCAGGCGGGCCGGGTCAACTACAACGCCATTCCATCCGTCATATACACTTCGCCGGAAGTGGCCGTCGTGGGCCTCACCGAGGCCGAGGCCAGGGAGAAGGGCCACGAGATTGCGATGGGTGTTTTCCCGTTCCAAGCCAACGGACGGGCCGTCGCCGGCGGGCATGCGGACGGCTTGGCCAAGGTCATCGCCGACAAGGCGAGCGACCGGGTGCTCGGCGCGCAGATCCTCTCCGCCAACGCGTCGGAGCTGATCGCCGAGGCGGTGTTGCTGATGGAGTTCGGCGGCAGTGCGGAGGACTTGGCCCGGACGATTCACGCGCACCCGACGATGTCGGAGGGCCTGCGCGAGGCGGCGCATGCCACGACGGGTGAGCCACTGCACATTTGAGGCTTGGCCAAGCGCACAAAAAAAGCGCCAGCTTGCACAGGCGCTCAAAAGTTTGTGGCGGTTCCTACTGGTCTATTGGCGCAGGGGCGGCCGGTTCTTCCGGGGCCGGCTTGGCTGGCTTGTATTTCCCGGTGGCATCCTTGTTCAGGAGTTCGATGATCACGGCGGTGATGTCGTTTTTGCCGTTGGTGTAAAGGACGGTGGGGGTGCGGGGCAGCAGGACGTCCTGTGACGAATCGATGACCAGGTCGTAGCCCAGTTCCCTGGCCTTGGCGCTGATGACTTCCTGGATTTCCTCGAGGCGCCCTTTGCGAAGCCGCCGGGTCTGGTCCGCGAGGGTTTTCTGGGCGTTTTTGTTGAAATCGATGACTTGCTGCTCGAGGCGTTTGAATTCGGTGAGTTTTTCCTGTGCTTTTTTGAGGTCACCCGATCGTTTCTCATCGGAGTTGGCTAGATCCTGGGCGCTGGCGTTCAGCCGGTTGTATTCTTCCCGCAGCATGTTTAGGTCATCTATCATGCCGATTCGGGCCTTGTCGAAGTCGGCTCCGCGCTCTTTGAGTTGGTCGTTGGACAGTTTGGTTTTCCAGTAGCTGTCAAAGGCCTTGAGGAGATCGATGGTGGCGATCTTGACCGGTTCTTGTGCGACGGCGGCTCCGGCGAGGCAGGCGAGCGCCAGCACCATGGCGGCCAATTTGAGCAGGGATGAGTGTGTCATGGTTGGTTTTGTGTTCATCAAGTCAGGTTAAAAATCGCGAGTGAAGCCGACCCCAAAGTTAAACTGCCCACCTCCCTTGGCGTAGTCGGGGTGGGTGAGAGGGAAGCCGTAGTCGAGCCGCAACGGCCCGAGCATCGGCACGAAAAGCCTCAGGCCGATGCCCCAGTTGTCGGCGTAGTTGGAGAACTCAAACTCGTAGGAATCCTCGTACACCATCCCGATGTCGTAGAAAAACGCCACGCGCAACCGGTCGATGATCGGGATGCTGTACTCGACTGAGCCAAACCAGTAGCTGTTGCCCCCCAGCGTTTCCCGCCCATCCGTAATGATCGGGGTCCACTTGTTGCCTTCGGCAGGCAGCTCCTGCGGTGTCTGAGCGAACGGGTTGTCCGTAAAACTTTTTTGGACCGGGACAAATTTTTCCCCCACCGCTTCGCCGGCCTCGTTCTCGACGTTCACGTAGTAACCGTACTGGTCGTTCTCCACGCCGTTTTTCCACGTTTGCATACGCGGGCCGATGTCACGGTAGTCATAGCCGCGCAGCGAGTAGCCGCCCCCGAGGAAAAACCGGTCAAAATAGGGCACCCGCCTGCTGTCGCCGAAAGTATCCACAACACCCAGCTTGCCGACGACCTCCCAGACGTGGCCCTCGGCGAAACCGGGATAGTAGTAGGCGGTCTCGACCTCGAGGCGGTACATCTCGGTGTCGCCGCCCAACGGGCCGCCCGCGATGTCTGCGTTGACCTGGGTGCGCTGGCCGCGGCTGGGCATCAATGCGTGGTTGCGGGTGTCGTAGGCGAAAAACAGGCCCAGCTTGGATACCAGGCGGTTGTTGTTCAACTCGGCCAGCTCTCCCTGCTCCAGCCGGGCCATGTCGTAGGTCCAATCGAAGGGGTTGGCGGACAGGCTGTCAGGATGCCCCTTGGCCAAGCCATTGGCGAGCATGTCGTGCTCAGCCAACATGTCGGAAAAATAGGAGCGGTCGTGAATGCCAATGGACTCGATGGTGTAATCGATTCCCCCGTAGGTAAAGTCGTTCCACAGGGTCCGGGAGAGGCCAATTTTTGCGCCGGTCTGGTGCTGCTCGAAGTAGCGGCTGTAGTACTGGATTTCACGGTGGTACAGGTTCACGGAAAAACGCAGCTTGCGGTCGAGAAAATACGGCTCCTCGAAGGTGACCTGATAATCCTGCCGCCGGGTGCCGGCGGTGATCTGCAGGCGGAATTTCTGCCCGCCGCCGGTGAAGAAGGGCGGGTTGAACAGGTCGAAGTTGCCCTGCACGTAGCCTGCCTGGGCAAACATGGCCTCGATCGAGCTGTACCCGAATCCCATGATGAGGTGGCCTGTCCGACCCTCCTGCACCCCGACGATGAGGTTGCGGCGGTTGGGCAGCTCGGGGATTTTTTCGACCTGCGTATCGACGCTCTCGAAAAGTCCCGTGCCCTCGAGTCGGCGCTTGCTCAACTCGACGCTGACCATGTCGAACACCTCTCCGGGGGAGATCGCCAACTCGCGCCGGATCACCTTGTCCTTGGTGCGGGTGTTGCCGCGAATCTCCACTTTTTCCAC
>QOAX01000005.1 GCA_003972865.1 Verrucomicrobiota bacterium
GGTCATGGAGATTTTCTCCCAGACCGGCGCCAATTCCCGCGTGCTCGAGACCGATGGCGAGGACATGCGCGACCGCGACCATGAGTGCTACTTCTCCGGTGCGCACGCCGCAAAGGATTCCGGCATCGCATTGGCGCTTGGCCAAGCGGAGGGCCTCAATCTCCCGATGGCCGCCGCCTCCAAGGGGCAGTTCGACAAAATGATCGAGAAGGGCATCGGCGAATTGGACAAGTCCGGCGTGGCCGAGTTGACGTTCAAGGGTCGCACCGACTGAACAGAGAACTCCGTTTCCCGAAAGGCGGCCAAACAATTGGCCGCCTTTTTTTGTTTTTTCGCTTGCACCGGTGGCCGGGATTTGTTTTTTTCCACGGCCTTTGCCCGACCAAGGACACTGGGATGGCGCTTCCGCCGGGCTTTTTGCAAGGATGGACAACACACAGAACAACGGTAACGGGCGATATTCGGCCAAGGGAATGGCCAAACCGGTCAATTTCCTCTGCATTGCACCGGACGCGCAGGAGGTGTCGGTGATCGGTGATTTCAACGATTGGAACGGCAAAGCGCACGCCATGAATCGGCAGTTTGACGGCTCATGGATCACGCAGATTGACCTGCACCACGGGCATCACCGCTACCAGTTCCTGATCGACGGCAGCCCGTCGCTCGATCCCAGCGCCAACGGCGTCGTGCGCAACGAGAAGAACCAGCGCGTCTCCCTCATTGCCGTCAGCTAATCCCATGTTTCAAACAAAAAAGGCGGCCATCAGGCCGCCTTTTTTGTATCAAGATTTGCTGGGGAGGATCAGTTGTTCTCCGGATCCGGCGACGGGGGTTGCTCCTTGAGCCCGACCGACTCGGCGATGTCCTTGAACTCGGTGTGATCCACCGTGTTGAGACACTTGCCACGCTCGGTGAGCTTCTCGTTGATCTTGACGACCTTCTCCGTCATCTGGTCGTGCGTGTCCTGAGTCCCTCCGGCGACGACAAAATTGTCGCCGGTGGTGATGCGCTTGTGGCCGTCGGAATCCATCCCGAGCCCAACCATCACTGCTTTTTTTTTGCTGTTGCCCCTAGGCACGCCAAAAAGGTAACGCCTGCGAAAGGCGGGTCAAGAGACAAAACCGCGCATCCGCTGGCCGGCCATGCCTGCGATTCTGTCTTTCTCCGCATACGGTTCGCCGATAACCTTGGCCAAGCGGCAGATGAAGATTGCCATCGCCCAGATCAACACCACCGTCGGCGACTTCGACGGCAACTCGGACAAAATCGTCGATGCGTGGCGGCGCGCCGACGAGGCCGGCGCAGAGCTGGTTGTGCTGCCGGAGTTGGCGCTGTGCGGCTATCCGCCGCGCGACCTGCTGGCCAAGCCGGCGTTCCTCCGGCAAAACCAGGCGACACTCGAGCGCCTGGCCAAGCGCGGCGGACGCGCCGTCGCCGTCGTGGGCCACGCCTCCGTCAACGAGACCGACTCCGGCCGCCCCGCCCGCAATTCCGCCGCCGTGCTGCGGGACGGCCAAATAATCGACGTCCGCCACAAGATGCTGCTGCCGACCTACGATGTGTTCGACGAGGATCGCTATTTCGAGCCGGCGACCGACAACACGCCGGTGGAAATCCTCGGCAAAAAAATCGGCATCACCATTTGCGAAGACATCTGGAACGATGAGGTGTTCCCGAACGACCGCCGCTACGGCCGGCGCCCCGCTGACGCCCTCACCGCTGCCGGCGCGGAACTGCTGCTCAACCTCTCTGCCTCACCGTGGAATCTCGGCAAGGAGCACAGCCGCCATGTGCTGCTCTCGCAGCTCTCGGCCAAGGCCGGTTGCCCGGTGGTGTACTGCAACCTCGTCGGCGGCAACGACGAACTGGTGTTCGACGGCGGCAGCCAATACTACAACGGCCACGGCGTGCTTGGGGCCAGTGGGGCGATGTTCGCGGAAGATCTGCTGCTTGTGGACACGGAGACCATCGAGCCGAAGTTGAGCGACACCTCCGACGACGACGAGAAGCTTCACAAGGCGCTCTCGCTCGGCGTGCGCGATTATCTGCACAAGTGTGGCTTTGCGTCGGCGGTCATCGGGTTGAGCGGCGGCATCGACTCGGCGGTGACGGCAGTGATCGCCGTCGATGCGTTGAGCGCGGAAAATGTCCGCGGCGTGGCCATGCCGTCGCAGTATTCGTCGCAGGGCAGCCTCGACGACGCCGAGCGCCTGGCCAACGCGCTGGGCATCCGGTACGACATCGTGCCGATCGAGCCGGTGTTCGAGCAACTCAAATCGCAACTGGGCGATATTTTCGATGGACTCGACGAGGACACGGCCGAGGAAAACATGCAGGCGCGCATTCGCGGCAACATCCTCATGTCGATGTCGAACAAGTTCGGTTCGCTGCTGCTGACGACCGGCAACAAGAGCGAGTTGGCGGTGGGCTACTGCACACTCTACGGCGACATGTGCGGCGGCCTGGCTGTGATCAGCGACCTGCCCAAGACCCGGGTTTACAGCCTGGCCAAGTGGATCAACCGCGCGCGCGAAATCATCCCGGAATCCACCCTCACCAAGCCGCCGTCCGCCGAGCTGCGGCCCGACCAGGTCGATCAGGATTCGCTGCCGCCGTACGACGTGCTTGACAGCATCCTCGAGGCGTACGTGGTGGACGGACAGGACGCCGAGTCAATCATCGCCTCCGGCCACGACAAAGCGACGGTTCAGCGGATCATCCGGTTGATCAACCTCAACGAGTACAAACGCCGCCAGGCCGCGCCCGGCATCAAGGTCACGAGCAAGGCGTTTGGCGTCGGCCGCCGCATCCCGGTGGCCAAGCGCTTTTCGTGAGTGGTTTTTAAACCGCGAATGGACGCGGATGAACGCCATTGAGGCCAAGCGCTTGGCCAAACGGGCTGTGAATAGGTTCTTCTTGTTTTTCCTGAATGTGACGGCACGCTCGCGCGACCTTTACCGCAGCTTGGCCAAAACCGAGTCGCCGCAACCGACACCCCTTCACCCTGAATGAGAAAACTTCTTTACCTTGGAGCCGTGCTGGCTGGCTCCGCAGGCTTCGCCTTGGCTGCATACGGAGCTGCCGCAAGCCCGGCCAAGCCACGCCCTTCCGTCACCGCCATGCGCGTGGAGCAGCCACCGGTGATCGACGGCGCGCTCGACGAGGATGCCTGGCAGAAAGCCCCGGCCGCCGGTGACTTTACGCAATATGAACCCAAGGACGGTGTGCCGATGACCGAGCGCACAGAGTTTCGCATTCTTTATAGCGACGAGGCGCTCTACATCGGCATTTGGTGTTACGACTCCGAGCCAAACAAGATCCTCGCCCGTACCATGTCCCGTGATGATTATCCCAACGAAGACGATTTTGTTTCCTTCTCCATCGACCCTTTCCATGATCGCCGAAACGGCTACATGTTCGCCATTAACCCAAACGGCACTCGTTTCGATGCCATCATCAATAACAACGCCTACGCCGGTAACAGTTGGGACGCCATCTGGGACTGCCGAGGCAAGATCACCGACAAGGGCTGGTTCTGCGAAATCGCCATCCCATTCGACTCAATCGCTTTCGCGCCAAACAACTCCACTTGGGGGTTTAACATTGCCCGGACGATTCGCCGCAAAAACGAGCGTGGCCGTTGGCACAGCGAGGGACGCCACCTCAGTACCTCGGCCATGGCAAACGCCGGCGAGATACGCGGCCTTGAAGGGCTCGACAATGTCACCAAGTGGGAGTTCCTCCCCTACGGCATGGGCAAGTACCAGCACAACAACGACACCGGCAACGGAAACACACTGGGCGACTTTGGAGGTGACATTTCCTATCGTCTGGCGCCAAACCTGAACGCCAGCCTTTCAGTGAACACCGACTTTGCCGAGACGGAGGTCGACTACCGCCAACTCAACTTCACCCGCTTCTCCCTTCAGTATCCGGAGAAACGAGACTTTTTCCTTAAGGATTCCGGCATTTTTAAGTTCGGGCCGGCGTCACGGCGTTCGAGATCACAGTCCAGCACCCCGTTCTTCAGTCGCCGCATTGGCCTTACCCATAGCGGACATCAGGTTCCCATCAATTTGGCGACCAAGATCACCGGTCGGGTCGGCAAATATAATATCGGCATGATCGGAGCCATGATCGACAAGCACGACGGCATTGGCAGCCAAAACGTCTTTGTCACCCGCATTTCACGCAACGTGCTCGAACAATCATCGATTGGCATGATAAGCACCATGGGTGATCCAAATTCTGACAAGGACGCATACATGATCGGCACAGATTTCAATTACCGCACGACAAAGTTCCTCACCGACAAGACGCTTCGTGCCAGCGTTTACACCATGGCCAATTTCGACGACGACACCGATTGGAACTACGCCCACGGGGCAGATATCAGCTACCCGAACGATCTCATCGACGCCGGCGTGTCGTTTTATCAAGTCGACGAGGAATTCAAACCCAAGCTCGGCTACACCCGGCGAACCGGAATTCGGCGATTCGGATCATCCTTCTCCTACCGACCAAGGCCCGAAAACATCGACTGGTTGCGAAAATATCACCTGAGCTACAGGAATTCTATCTACACCACGCTCGACAACGACATTGAGTCGCAGCGGCATAGTTTCTACATTCCATACTTGGATTTTGAATCTGGCCACAATGTCTACTTCAAAATCGAGCAGGAATACGACAAGCCGGATCGCGACTTCGGCGTCTCCGGCGGTGGCGTCGTTCCAGCCGGCGAATATTGGATGACCAACTACACCTTGGACTTCGACCTCAGGGACGCCGGCTTAATCAACGGTGGCTTCGGCTATGAGTTAGGCGACTGGTACCACGGCGAGAAACAAACCGCCTATTTCCGGCTTGGTTTTGATCCGACCAAGTGGCTCAATACCAGCCTCAGTTACAGCTACAACCACTTTGAACTGCCCGACACCGAGTTCGACGCACAGATTGCCTCCGGGAACATTCGGATCAACTTCACTCCGGACATGGGATGGTCGCACCTCATCCAGTACGACAACGTCTCGGAATCCATCGGCTACAACACCCGCTTCTTCTGGGAATTTCAGCCTGGCAAAAAGTTTTACATCGTGGTTCGCCAAAACTATGGCGATGAGGATCGGTTGTTCTCACTGCGCGAGAGCGAATTTGTCGTCAAGGCAATCACCACCTTTCGCTTGTGAGCTTGGCCAAGCGCCAACAGCGAAACACACTGATTATCTAACAAGTCCGCCTACAAGCCGGATAAACCGTTGACACGGAAAGCCGGTTTCGCTACCAAGGCCGGCCCTTGGCCAAGCCAACGGAAAGACGCATTAAACCCTCAACTTTAAAGAAAAATGGCACTGCGACTGGGCGATGAGGCTCCGAATTTCCAAGCGGAGACAACTGAAGGTGACATCGACTTCCACGATTGGATCGGCGATGGCTGGGCGATCCTGTTCTCCCATCCGGCCGATTATACTCCGGTCTGCACCACCGAGCTGGGCTACACGGCCAAGCTCAAGCCGGAGTTCGAAAAACGCGGCGTCAAGATCATCGCGATCAGCGTGGATTCGCTCGAGGATCACCGGGGCTGGATCAACGACATCAACGAGACGCAGAACACCACTGTCAATTTCCCGATCATCGCCGACCCGGATCGCGCCGTGGCCATCGCGTACGACATGATCCACCCGAACGCCGCCGAGAAATTCACCGTGCGCTCGGTGTTCGTCATCGACCCGAACAAAAAGATTCGCCTGACCATCACGTACCCGCCCGCCACCGGCCGCAACTTCGACGAAATTTTGCGCGTGGTGGACGCCCTGCAACTGACCGACAACCACGCTGTGGCCACGCCGGTCAACTGGAAGGACGGCGAGGACTGCATCGTTGTGCCGACCCTCTCCGACGAGGAGGCGACGGCCAAGTTCCCGAAAGGATTCACCACCATCAAGCCGTACCTGCGCACCACACCACAGCCGAACAGGTAATTTACTCTTCAACATGGGGAGCTGTCGGACGGCGACTCCCCTTTTTTGTTTCCGGAACCAAGCGCGACATGCAGCCAAACGATATACAGGTCATCGGCGAGGAACTGGCTGTCAAGTGGGACGACGGCAGCGAGTCGTTTGTGCGCTTGGCCAAGCTGCGCAAAGCCTGTCCCTGCGCCAGTTGCAAAGGTGAAGTGGATGTCATGGGTAATCTGCACAAAGGCCTCGATCGGCCGTACAAACTCTCGTCGTTTCAGGTTCGCTCGCTCGAGTTCGTCGGCGGCTACGCCATCAAGCCGGTGTGGGAAGACGGCCACAGCACCGGCCTGTTCGCCTTCGACTACCTCCGCGCCGTCGCCGATTCCCCGGGCGACGAGTAGACACAAATGGTTTGTGACCAAGCGCTTGGCTGACTACTTTTCGCCATGCGCTTCATGACCCACTGGCTTGGTTTTGCCCTGCTGGTTTCCTGTTGTGCTGCCGCCCAGGCGCGCGTTTACCTAGGCAACGAAGTGCTCGCCATGCGCGGCTTCGAGACGCTTCGAGGCAAGCGGGTCGGTCTGCTCACCAACCCCTCCGGCGTCGATGGTCGCGGCCGCTCAATCATCGATATCCTCCACAAGTCGCCCAAGGTCAACCTCGTCGCGTTGTTCGGCGCGGAGCACGGCGTTGATGGCCGCGTACCGGCCGGCAAGGAGTTCCCCAACAGCACCCATCGCCGCACCGGTTTGCCGATCTTCTCGCTCTACGGCCCCGGCCCGGTCCGCAAACCGACGCCGGCGATGCTCCGGAAAATCGACTGCCTCGTGTACGACATACAGGACACCGGCGCGCGGTCGTACACGTTCATCAGCACGATGGGATTGAGCATGGAGGAATGCGGCAAAGCCGGCGTCGAGTTCGTCGTACTCGACCGCCCCAACCCGCTCGGCGGCAAACGCATTGAAGGACTCATCCTCAATCCCCGCTTCAAGTCGCTCGTTGGCCAATGGAAAATCCCCTACGTGTACGGCATGACCGCCGGCGAGCTGGCCTACATGATCAGCGGCGAAGGCTGGATCAGCCACCGCCCCAAGATTTCCATCGTCAAGATGAAAAACTGGACGCGCTCGATGAGCTGGCGCGGCACCGGCCTCAAGTGGGTGCCCACATCGCCCAACATCCCGCACGGCGACTCCCCGCTGCATTACGTCTCCACCGGCGTCCTCGGCGAACTCGGCGCGGGCAGCGGACTCAGCATCGGCATCGGCGAAGGGATGCCGTTCGAATGCGTCGCCTCCACTTGGCTCGACCCCACCGGCATGGCCCGCCACCTCAATGGCCGGCGACTCCCCGGCGTGCGCTTCGAGCCGCTTCGTTTCAAGAGTCGCCGCGTTAAAAACCGCACCTACAACGGCGTCCGTATCAGGTTCACCAACCCCGCCACCGCGCCGCTCATGGCGATCAACTACCACATCCTCGACGCCGTCCGCGCCGTGGCCAAGCGCGACATCTTCGCCACCCGTGTCAAGAGCGGCCGCAGCTTTAACATGTTCGACAAAGTCAACGGCACCGACTCGATACGCCGCGATCTCGCCGCCGGTCGCTCCGGCGCGGCTATCGTCAGGTCGTGGGCCGGGGACGAAGCCCGCTTCCGCCAACAACGCGCCAAATACCTCCTCTACCGCTGACGCTTGGCCAAGTGCTTGGCTAATTTTTCTTTTTTTTTGAGGATCGCCCTTTAGATTGCCACGTTGTTTGGAAGGACGGATCTCCTCCTTCCCTAGTCCGTTTCCCTAACAGATTTTTATGAGTAACTATTCGCAAGCAGCCTGGAAGGCTCAACAGGATCGCAACGACCGACTGATAGCCGAAGCAAAATACATGCGGCCCAGCGTCACCTCGCAGGTGTTACCGCTGCGGGTTGACGTGGGCGGAACCGAGGCGCTCGACGACAAACAGATCGCCACGTTGCAGGCGCTCGAGATCGAGGCGGCGCGCATCTCCATTTCGTCGCTGGCCTCACTCGCCACGATCGGCGAGCTTGACCACTTGGGCGGCGGCCTGGACCTGATCCCGAGCCTGATGCTCACGCTGGCGGCGACCGATTACGGGAAGGTGCAGTTCACGATCGAGAACGCCCACGCCAGCATCGGCTACTACTCGTCGCTCGCCGCGCTTGGTTTCCTGGATCGCGACTCGGTGGTGCACCAATTCCGGCGCGGACTCGACATCCCCGGCCACATCTCGTGGGTGCCGGGCGGCACGCAACTCAATGGCGGCCGCCTCGGCGTGATGATCCCGGTCGCCTCCGGACAGGCGATGGGCATGCGCGCCCGCAACCCGCAGTCGTGGGTCGTTTGCCACTGCGGCGACGCCGGCTGGATCTCCGGCCAGGCACTGAACGGCTTCAACGCCGCCGACATCGGCAACCTGCCGCTGACGTTTGTCATGCAGCGCAACGGCATCCAGCTGTCCGACTCAAATAAAAACGTGATGGACAAGGATCCGCGCCCGATCGTCAAGGCGATGGGTATCGAGATCATCGAGACCAAGTCGTTGTTTGATACCGCAGAAATGTTCCGGGCATACAAGCAAGCCCATAGCCGCGCGATGGAGGGCTGCCCGACAATGATTTACCCAACCGGCTACTCGTCCTCCGATGGCGAAAAAGTGGACTTCAACTGGCTCGCCGAGCGCTTCGGCATCGGCGGCGAAGTCGAGGTCATCACCGGCAAAAACGGCGTCTCGATGGATCAGGAAATCTGGGTGCCGGGCGCGTTGATGAGCTACCGCGATGTCGTCCCGATGCTCGAGTGTGTGCTGCTCGTCAACGACCTGCCGGGCGGCGCCGGGCATCACGACGGCCACATGAAGAGCCGCGACGAAGCCGAGGTTCTGGCCAACCCGATGCTCACCCGCAACGCCGCGCAACAGGCTGCGTTCGAGGAAATCAGCAGCGCCGCCAAGGTCAACGTAACCACCAACGCCCGCCCAGCCGCCGGCACCGAGAACCTCACGCTATCCGCCGGGCAACTGGCCGAAGTCAACCTGCCGGACGCCGGCAAAAAAACCAGCGCCCGCGCCGGATCGGAGGCCGCCTACCTCGCCGTGGCCAAGGCGCACCCGGACGATGTGTTTGTCGTGAGCTGCGACCTCAACCCGTCGACCAAGCTCGGCAAGGCCTGCGCCGAGTTGCCCGCGCAAAACCAGATTGAGTTGAGCATCGAGGAGCAGGCCGCGCTGCTCGTCGCCGACGGACTGGCCATGAGTTCCGGCAAACCGCAGGTGAATGTCGTTTCGACGTTTGCCGCGTTCTTCGAGGGGATCGCCCGTGAGGGGCTGGAGTTGTGGCGCTACCAGCGCAACTTGAACGGCATCAACGAAGGCCTCAACGTCATCATGCACATGAGCCACGTCGGCGCCTGCACCGGCCGCGATCATTTCTCCGGCTGGAGCCTCGACTGGGTGACGCTGGCCATCGGCTACCTCCCGTACGTCGATCGTTTTTACGCGCCGGCCGACGCGCGCGGCGCGTTCGTCGCCGTGCGCGATGCCTGCGCCCGCTACGGCGCGCACATCGTCGCCATCC
>QOAX01000046.1 GCA_003972865.1 Verrucomicrobiota bacterium
CCTGGGCCGGCGGTCAAGCGGCGACGGGGTGGTGGCGTCGATCTCTTTTATCCAGTCCTCGAGCCCGGCCTGCATGCGCTTGGCCAAGCGGGGCTTGGCGGCGACGAGGTTGGTGGTTTCGGAGAGATCCTCGGCGAGATCGTAAAGTTCAATCTCCCCGGTGCGGTGTGTGCGGCGGAGCTTGTGGCCGTCCCGAATAAGCACCGAGTCGAGCGGGCGATAAAAATGGAGCCCGACCCGGGGCCGCCGAACGACGCCCCTGCCGCCATCGAGCAGGACTGGCTTGACGGAACCGCCCTCAATGCCCTTGGGCTGTTTTCCCGCTGATCCGGCCAAGTCGGCAAAGGTCGAGAGCAGGTCGTAGCCGACGACCGGCACGCTCGAGTACGAACCCGGCTCGATGCCGGGGCCGGCGGCGAAGAACGGCACGCGCAAGCCGCCCTCGTAGTAGGAGCCCTTGCCGGCGCGGAGCGGCTTGTTGAAGTGCGGATACTGCCTTGCGGTGCCGCCGTTGTCCGAGGTGAGAAAAACGTAGGTGTTGTCGGTGAGTTGCAGTTCGTCGAGCACGTCGAGGATGCGGCCGACCGCCTGGTCGAGGTCGTCGATCATGGCGGCGTACCAGTAGGCGGTGTGGATCTTGCCCGGCGTGCGGGCCTTGTGCCGTGCCAGCGTGGCCGGCTTGGCCTCGGCCGAGAGGTGGATGGCGTAGTGCGACACTTGCAGATAAAACGGCGCGCCGGTGTGGGCCTGATGACGGATGAATTGCACGGCGTTGTCGGTGAGGGAGACGGAGCGCTTGGGGTCGTCGTGCGGGAAATGCTTGGTCTGGTCGGTGGTCAACTGCCGGGCGGTGTGGTTGCCGGTGCGGCCATCGGAGGCATCGTAACCCAACTCGGCGGGATGATGGTACATGTGCCACTTGCCGAAGTGCGCCGCCCGGTAAGTGGGATCGATCGACTTGAGCACCTGCGGGATGGCGCGGGTCTGAAACGGCTCGGGATAGTTGACGGCGCGGTTGCTGGTTTTCTTGAGCTTGGCCGGTGTCATGCCGAACTGGATGGCATGGCGCGACGGCGAACAGACCGGGTGGGGCGCGTAAGCCTGTGAGAACGTCATCCCCGAGTCGGCAAGGCGCTTGAAATTCGGCGTGAGGTAAAAGTCGGAACGGGTGTCGGCGCGTGACGGGATCATCGGTATCTCGGTGTTGTTCCAGCCCTGGTCGTCGGTGAGGATAAGGATGATGTTGGGCGGCTTGGCCAAGGCGGCAGAGACCAGGCCAAGGCCAAGCAGCAGGACGGTTTCGGTTAAGTGACGGGATGTAATGTTCATGATTGGCGGACAGTTAAACTGAACCAAACCTGGCGCTTGGCCAAGCGGATGCTAAACCCACTCTACTCTTCCAAGATTTCGTAGGCGATCACGGCGTTGTCATCCTGCAAACGGATTGAGGTGACCTTCAGCTTGGCTTCGCCGGTCGAGCGCAGCCTGTAAAAGCGCATGCCGCCGGACATTTTCACCGTGAAGATCTTGTTTTCTTCATCCAGCGCCGCCTCGGATTCCTCTGAGTATTGGCCAACGACCGTTGCTGACCAAGTGAATCCAAATCATGGTCGATTGAACCCTGCTTGATTCGCTCAAAGTCGTTTATTTTGAAGCGTCTAGGTTCTTCCCAGAGGGCAGACCGTCGCGGATCGGGTGGCTGCTGCTAATTTTTAGAAACAGCGAATATGGAGATGGGCGTTCAAGCGTGACGAGGAACTGTCAGAGGATGTCGGGATTGAGAAGCTGAGTGAGTCAGCAGTTTAAACTCCGTCTTCAAAGTGCGAAACCAGGACGCCTACACCGGCAATTTCTACGCTCAATTCAGTGTCCTGATCTATACAAGTTAGTCCAACAGGCGATCCTGGAATGACCAGGCTACCCTTCTCTAGGCATGAGCCTCTATTAGTCAAAGAATCAACCAACCACCCCAAAGAATGAATTGGGCCCCCCATTATTTCAGACGCAGGTGCCTCTGTGATGAGTTCGCCATTTTTGCGGACGGAGAAAAGCTCGTGTTCGAATGATAATTGTTTTGGAGAAACCTTGTTTTTGCCGACGATTAAGCCTGCATGAATACCACCTGAGCAAATTAACTCTTGAGAGGTTGGCGGGGAAAACCAGAATCGGAAATTGTGCAGTTCGATTCCTACGCTGACGCACTCAATCGCATCGATTAACTGATCATGAGGCAGATTTGTGCCGTAAAGATCGACACCAATTGTTAACACCATCTCAGGCTCGATTGCACAATTGACGTAGTTTTTCCAGTTTACCTCTGCCCCTTCTTCGCGAACGTGAGGACTAAACAGCCGTCCCGAAATCGATTTGCTTAGCCCAAATTGTGAACGTATCGCTTCACTGGTACATCCAACTTTGTATCCAACGACTTCCTCTCCCCTTTGGACTCTTCTTTCTACGACTAAGTCTTGAACCTTGTAAGCTTCCGCTATTGATATGTCAGATACTGGTGGTTCAAGCTTTCCACTCCAGTTCCTCTCGTAGAAGGCTTGTGTGAATTTATTTGCAAGTAGATCGAGCTTTTCAAACACTGCGGCCCAATGAGAACCGACTGCGAATTCCCCGTCAAGCGGCCAGAAAAAAGGGTCGATTTAACTGTTACCGCCGAACAACAACCCTGCTGCGTTCAAGTGGTGGAGCGGGTTGGTTTAGTTCCCTTCAGCTTTTAATTCTTCACCCGTCTTGCCGCCGTGTTTTCTGTGGAGGAAACCGAGGCGTCAAAGTCGCGCCTTGATGACTTTGCCTGCGTAGTCCCCCAAATCCTCCTGGTACGCATAATATTGGCGGGCGCCCGGATTCCAGCTGTGGATGAAATACATTTGTCCGAACTTCACCCAGCGAACCGACCCGTCCACATAAGCCTGGTTGCCCCCCGTGGGAAGGCCGGCGTTATTGGCGTGGGCCGGGTATCCCCCAAAAGCGGTGGGGCGACCGGCCCCCCATTTCCCGTCGATCTTTGCCGCGAGGTCGGCAGCAATCAACATGCGTGGACTGACATTGCCGGAGTCAACCGGGCTGCGGGACTTGAAGGAGCCCGCCGGGTTGGTCCAGGTTTTGATTCCCCCAAAGTACTGGTAACCGGTAATGACCGACGGCCACTGTGTCTCCCAGACCGGGTAATGCTGCCCGGACCTGTAGCCTTTCAGGGGGTTGCCGGTGTATTTCACGCCGGGACAACCAAACACGGGGTTCATGGACAGGCCCATGTAGGTGTATGGATCATTTCGTTCATCATAGCCAGCCGCTTTCCTGTGGGCCAGGTTGTACGGCACCCACGCAGCGACCTCCGGCGGATCAAAGGCCGTCAACACGCTGTTGTGCCTTGCGATGAGGTAAACGCCTTCGTTGTCCCCGACGTACATCTCCGCCGCCGTCGCGATTTGTTTCATGTTGCTCATGCAGGTGGCCTGAAGCGCCTTGGCCTTCGCCTTGGCCAGGGCGGGGAGAAGCAGGGCCGCAAGAATGGCGATGATGGCAATGACCACCAGTAGCTCAATGAGCGTGAATGCCCGTCTTGATTCGGCCTTCATTTCGCTGCTTCAGCTTTCAATTCTTCACCCGTCTTGCCGCCGTGCTTGCGGAGTAGTGCGGCGCCACATTTCATACAGCCCGCCATCGCAGGAGTCACAAATGGGTATGGGCTATTCGTTGGTCCACTTTTCGTATTCATCTAGGATTTCCTCCCGCGAACATCTCGGGCGAAGCACGGCGCGGGCGTGGTATCCGTACTCCTGCATTACGTCGTACTTGGGCACAATAAACTGCCAGTCCCACGCGGGGTTGGTGGTATTGAAATCCTTATTAAAGCCGCCGCCGCTGGGGGAGTGTGTAAGGCGGATGCCGGCTTCGGGTTTGAACATTAGGATGTACACTAGGTTCTCGAAATTGCCGTAATACAACGGCTTTGCATATCGCATGCGGGAGAAGTTCTTGAAGAGCGAGTCGCGACTGCCTTCCAGCCAGGTGAGTTTGAAGTCGTCGTCGTGCGCCCGTACGGTACTTTCGTCGTCATGCGCCTGGGTGCAGAGCTGCATCCACATGGACTCCTTGGGGCGCCAACCCCCAAGAAAATAGAAGCTCTTGTCGGCGGGGCCATTGATGTAACTGGCCCAGAAGCAGCCGAACCAGCCACGTTGGTGCACGTGCTGATGAGGAGTGCACCGGAAATCCAGATCGAGATACCACGGGGCGCGCAGGGTGAATCGGGTGGTGCTCTCCACATGGAAAGTCGGCGTGGCGGGTTGATGCAACTCGGCCTGCTGGTCGTTTAGTTTCCTGAATGTCATCGGCGCGCGGCGCGGCTCGAAAAAAATGTCGTTGTGCTCAAACTCCGTCTCACCGTTGAAGATGTGCTCGAGGTTCAGCCCGGCATAGGTGGGTACAAAGATGCTACGCATGCTGGTTCTGTGCTGGAAATCCCAAATACCGTTGTAGCCCGCACGATGGCCACTAGCCGGAGCGTGGTCCGCATTATCGCCGATGACGGCGGTGATTTCTCCCACCTTAAATTTCAGGTGTCCCATGCGGCTATTTTGCCATCCAGGCAGCGTGGGGCCAGTGAAAAGAATTGCCGGACTCACTCAAATCGTTACAGCACGCCTGCGATTGTTGTGAGGAGGAGGGGTTAGGCCCTGCCGCACTGCGTCATCTCTTTCCACGGAGGCGATTTTTTGGTGATCTGAACTTGCCGCGATGCAACGAAAGATTCAAGTTGCGGACATGCTAACCAAGACGGCGTCTTTATCTTCAGCCTTTCTCTTTCTCGCCATCGTCGCTTTCGCGGCCGATGCCAAGGAAAACGCCGATTGGCGGGTGTATCTCGGCGGAAAAGAACGCAACCTGTATTCATCCTTGAAGCAGATCAACCGGGACAACGTGGCGGAGCTACAGGTTGCTTGGAGCTATGAAACCGGGGACAAAGCGGAGTACCAGGCGAACAACTTGATCGTGGATGGGATACTGTACACGCCAACGCCCGGGCGCAAGGTGGTGGCTCTCGATGCCGCGACCGGAGCGGTGCGCTGGACCTGGGATCCGGCCAAGGAAGGTCCGGGCAGAGGGCGGGCCCGGCAGCGTGGCTTGGTCTATTGGGAGAATGAAGAGGGCGGTGAACGCCGATTGTTCACCGCCGTGGCCGGCATTCTCTTCGCCTTGGACCCTGCGAGCGGCAAGGTGATCAAGGATTTCGGAGAAGAAGGTTCGATCAAGCTCGGTTCTGGTTTGAACACACCCGGCGTGACCTACAAGGACCTCTTGATCGTGGGTGGCGTGGGAGGCAAGGGCGCAGTGCGGGCCTACGACGTGCGCACGGGCGCCCAACGCTGGATCTTTCATCTCATTCCCCGGCCCGGTGAAGTGGGCTACGATACCTGGCCCAAGGACGCCCACAAGACCGCCACCGGCCTGATGCCCTGGTGCGGCCAATCGCTCGACGAGAAACGAGGTATCGTCTACGTGGCAACCAAGACCGCCGAACCCGATTTTTACGGCGGACGGCGGCACGGCGCGAACCTCTTTGCCAACTGCGTGCTTGCCCTGAACGCGGCGACCGGGAAGCGCATCTGGCACTTCCAGATCGTGCACCATGACCTGCTGGACAAAGACCTGCCTTGTCCACCGGTGCTGGTGACGGTCACGCACAAGGGTAAAAAGATCGATGCGGTGGCCCAGGGAACGAAGCACGGCCTGCTGTTTGTCTTTAATCGCGAAACCGGTGAACCGCTTTGGCCGATCGAGGAACGCCCGGTTCCCGCCTCTGACCTGGAAGGAGAAAAGGCCTGGCCAACCCAACCGTTTCCGACCAAGCCCCCGCCGCTGATGCGACAGAAGTACACCGAGGCGGATGCATCGAATATTTCCCCGCAGACCCACCAGCTCACCTTGGATCGCATCAAGGCCTCGCCCAACTTCGGACCCTTTCCTGCCCCGAGCCTGAAGGAAACGGTGATGTTTCCCGGCTTCGATGGCGGCATGGAATGGGGCGGGGGAGCCGCCGACCCGGATGGCATCTATTATGTCAACATCAACGAAATGCCTTGGTTTTTGCAGATGGTCGAGACGCGTAAGACCGATGGGTCCAAGCTGGTTCGCGGCGAGCGTGACTACATGATTTTTTGTGGCGCCTGCCACGGATTGGACCGCAAAGGCAACCTGCAGGCGGGCTTTCCGCCTTTGCTTGGCATTGGCGACCGAAAAACCCGCGCTGAAATCGAGCAAATCACGAGACAGGGTGGAGGACGCATGCCCGGTTACGCGGTCATGTCGGATGGCAAGCGCAAGGCCATTCTCGACTACGTCTTGAACTACAAGCCGCCCAGCGCCTCCCGACCGGAACCCGGAGCCCCTGCCCCGCAGGTGGTCGACAAACAGCCACCGGCCTATGCCTTCGGGGGATTTCGCCGTTGGCTGGACGACGAGGGATATCCTGCGATCAAGCCGCCTTGGGGCACCTTGAATGCGGTCGATCTCAACAGCGGCGAGATCAAGTGGAAGGTGATCCTCGGCGAATATCCCGAACTAACTGCCCGGGGCATCCCGCCGACGGGAACCGAAAATTATGGCGGACCCTTGGTGACCGCGGGCGGACTGATCTTCATCGGGGCCACTGCCGACGAGACCTTTCGAGTCTTCGACAAGGAAACCGGCAAAGTGCTGTTTAAGGCCAAGTTGCCGTTCAGCGGCAATGCCACCCCCAGCACTTACATGGTGAACGGCCGGCAATACGTGGTGATTTCCGCGGGCGGCGGAAAGTCCGGCCGCCCCCGAGGCGGCAGCTTGGTGGCCTTTGCGCTGCCGGAGTAATCGGTCAATCTTGGGAACGACTATTCGTAGAAAGAAACGAGGCCGTTCTCCGCAATCGTTTTGGTCTTGCTGACGTCCATTTGCTTCTTGGGGTTTCCTGCTATCCCATAAATCGCGCTGGTGATTTCAATATCCAGTTTCTTGTTCGACTTGGGCTTCCGGTAGACCGGATGATGGTTGTTTCCCTGGGACACGAAGTAGGCAATCAACACCCCACCAGAAGCACGGCTGCGATTGTTGTGAGCAGGAGGTGTTTCATTTCCCTTCAGCTTTTCCGTAATCATCCTTGGGATCTTTATCATACGATTTGCCATCGTCGGTATCGTCACCCTCAGCCACGGAGCGGAGTTTTTCCAACACATCTTCTGTGACACCATTCTCCTCGATCCAGTCCTCAAAGGCTCTCCTAACGGTGGGGTCGCGAAGTTGCTTTAGCAGCCGTTCCACTTCTTCATTTCGATCTTTCAGATTCGCGGCTTTCGGACCCGCCTTCTCATCTTTTGTCCCCGTCTGATTAAACGCCGCTTTGTAAGGGTAGTCATCTCCCACAACCTGACGGTCCTTGCCCCTCGCCGGGGGAATGATCCACTCGGCACGCTCGACATTCTCGGGGCCTTTTTTCCATGCATCTAACAATTCACGGAAGCCACCGGCCAAACTACCCGGTTTGCGCGGCGGCATGTGTTTGTTTGGTTCCCAACCGGCGTTCATGAACAATTCAATTGTTTTCATGCCTACCCGGTGACAATCGAAGCAAGCATTGTCCTCTATATGGATTGTTCTCATATCCCAATTTTCACCACCGATAACGTAATATGGTGAGTCTTCGTCTAATTTAGGCACAACAGTTTTGTTGGTGCCGGGGATCTTGGCTGCGTTGATAAATGAGTTCGTTATGAACGGATCGCTCTGATGGCATTGCACACATTGAGCGGGAGGTGTGACGAAGGCTCGGTTAAACTCTTCGGGGTTGCTGATCCATGGCATTTCTCCTCGCATCCGGAGAGTGTCTTTGTCAAGTGTCACCCATGGACCGATGCGGTCACCGCTTTCAAAGAAAGCTGTTGCGCCCGTCTTCTTGTTGTAGCCGATCATTTGAACCGATCCGACAACATGCTTGTGACTGGAACTGTTGTTGCGACCAAAGGCAACCCAAATGACATCCGGCAGAGGTTTGCCATCCACAGTCCTGCCTTCGTATCTCTGTAGCGTCGATCCTGATACCGTGCCCTTTCCAATCAAAGCCGGATTGTCGCAGGAAAAAAATTCTCCATAGGTTTGAACACCATTGACATAGACAGGTATTTCTACGGATTTGTCTAGGTTGACCCTTGGAGGGACACCCAGTTCGGACTCGCACATCTTGGCGTACTCGAAGGCGGTCTTCGGGAAGCCCGCCTTCTTGACATCGTCGTCACCCCAGTTCTTCTTGTCGTTCCAGTCTTTCTTGTCTTCGTCACCGAACAATTCATCTCCGTTAAATGAGCAAACTCCAATTAGGGAAAGTACAACCACTGTGACAATGCTCGCTATTTGTATTTTCATTTCCCTTCAGCTTTCAGTTCGAGTGTGCATCGCTTTTACAAGGCATCGCTACGTGTTTTCATGGAAAACTAACGGACGGGGATATTGAAGTTATCATCCGAAAGGTTCGGATCGGCGAAGTTAATTCGCTGCTCGACGTGGCCGTCAGCCAGTACGACATTCGGGCCCTTGCTCACGACACGAGCCACCTCTCCATTCTGTGTTCGACCTATTTCCGCGTGACGAAAGGTTGTATTAAAATGAGGTGAGTCTTTGGTGATCATATCCGGCCACTGTTTTAGTTGTGACCAACCGTTCGCAATCGTCCAAATGGGGATATGACCATCCCAAACGAGATAAAGCTCCGATGGATTCGGGATCGAACTCTGCTTCAGATTGCGTCCCGGGTTGGGGCTCGTGTGCGGCAGGGACCATGGTAGGCGCCGATGCTTCATGGCGTGGCCGACCATGTTTGCGGAATAATCGAAGGGGATTTCCGGCCAGGTAATTGCCGGCCCAAGATTGTAGAAATTTTTTTCCTCTAATTTATACAGCCGCCGATCCGCGGGGCAGCGGAAAACATGCATTGGCACCTTGGTATAATGCAGGAGCATGCCGTGCATAGTCCAGCCATGCCCGGCGCCGACCAGACCTGGCTGAGTTGGGGCGCCCCAATAACGCTCGAACGCCAGTGGCATGTTGCTGTCGTAGTTCAAGGTGTAGAGTTGCATAGCGATTCCCATTTGCTTGAGGTTCGAGGAGCATGCGGCAAGATAGGAGGCCCTCTTGGCGCGCGCGAGTGCCGGTAACAGCATGCTTGCCAGAATGGCAATGATGGCGATCACCACCAGTAGCTCAATGAGCGTGAATGCCCGTCTTGATTCGGCTTTCATTCCCCTTCAGCTTTCAATTCTTTAGCTGTCTTGCCGCCGTGTTTGCGCAAGAAGTCGGCGGTTTCTTGATTTTTGGCCCAATCTAGCGATGTTGCGCACTCCTCATACTTTGCATTCACATCCGCACCTTTAGCAATTAACAGTTCGACAACTTCCTTGCTACCACCAACAGCCGCCGCATGCAAAGTAGTCCTTCCATACTTTCCATACTTATCCTTCGCATTCACATCCGCACCGTTAGCTATTTGTTGTTTTACGGCCTCGATGTTTCCTGCTTCAGCAGTTTCATGAATCGACACAGACTTCGCACACCCCACCAAAAGCACGGCTGCGATTGTTGAGAGGAGGAGATGTTTCATTACCTGTTGGCTCCCGGCATTTGGTTTGGTTTGATATCAACTTCCTTGATCAGTTTCTCTAGATTTTTTCGGTTTGTGCAGTGGCTCTGGCATAACTGGGCTGGCCTGCAAGATTGTTCATTTCATTAGGATCTTTGCACAAATCATAGAACTCATAGTCCGTTGTGTCAGGAAATCGTACCAGTTTGTGTTGGCGAGTGCGAACGCCCCAGTGGAAATGTCCGGTCGCCCAGTAGGCATACCAGATGCCCTTGCGACGCTCCACAGACAGCGGGGAACTACTCCCGCTGCCGAAATCTTAACTTGGCGAACATCATCTGTCCCGGCAGAAGCTTCAAACTTTTGAAGATGGAAAAATGGAATCCTACAAAGACAGTTGAGATTGCATACAAGCATTTGTATGCATATAATTTTAACCGCGAGAAGTAATAGAAGGGTAAATTGACCTATTTTCTAAGGAAAAGAATGGAGCGGGTGATGAGACTCGAACTCACGACAGTCACCTTGGCAAGGTGATGCTCTACCAACTGAGCTACACCCGCTCTATCAATTACTTAGGCTGCTTTTTGCGTTGTCGCATTTTGGCTCGCTAACCATCCGCTAACCAAAATCTTACGCTACCTAGCAAAATCTGAGGCTTAAAAACACCATCCTCCTTGCTAGGCGGACGGACTATCTACCTCCCTATCGGCATAGGTCAAGTAAAGCCCATACACTTGCCATCAGGAGGCAGTTCGAACGAAGGGGGGGGTAAGCCCGGGGCATGCAGGGGGTCGCTCTCCATACCTAAATATGGGGGTCTTCTAGACTCCAAGAGATTTCAAGAGGACAAGATCACAAGTTGAGGGGTGCTGGGTGATCAAATTGGGTGGAGACAATCATCCTTGCATATGCTAGCTTCCAAGCACGACATGAAACACCTCCTGCTCACAACAATCGCAGCCGTGCTTCTGGTGGGGTGTGGGGAGTCGCAGCAGTCGGCTCCTTCAGCAGAAGCGAAACCAGCTAATCCCGTTGCCGAAGCTAAGCCAGTAAACCCAAAAGCAAACAAGGCGCTGCTTAATGCCTTCAAAAAAGGGGACATTGAAGCAGCTAAACAAGCTATTACTGATGGTGCGGATGTGAACGGGAAGGATAAATGGGGCCAGACTTCCGTTGAGGGGGCTCCTTTACATCAGGCGGTTAATCAAGGCAGGCAGGAAATCATCGAATTACTCATTGCCAAAAGTGCGGATGTCAACGTGAAGGATATGCTTTTTAATTTCACAGCACTAGATTGGGCTGTGAAATTGAAAAAAACAGTAACTATCAAACTACTCCACAAACACGGGGGTAAGAGTGCTGCGCAAGATTCCATTCATATTGCTGCAAGTCTTGGAAATATTGAAGCCGTTAAAAAGCATTTGGCTGCTGGCACGGATGTGAATGCGAAGGATCAAAATGGAAAGACTCCTTTGCATTATGCGGCTTGGAAAGGTCACAAGGAAATCGCCGAACTGCTAATCGCTAACGGTGCGGATGTGAATGCGAAGGATTATAAAGGAGTGACTCCGTTGCATGTTGCGGCTTGGGAAGGCCACACGGAAGTCGCCGAACTATTTATCGCCAAAGGTGCGGATGTGAATGCGAAGATGGAGGATGGCGATACGCCGCTAGATTTGGCCAAACGACATCCCGAAACCGCCGACCTTCTCCGCAAACACGGCGGCAAGACAGCTGAAGAATTGAAAGCTGAAGGGAAATGAAACAACTAATCACAACAATCGCAGCCTTGGTGCTGGTGGGGTGCGGGCCAAGTATGTCGATTCATGATGCTGCCACTAATGGAAACATCGAAGTCGTCAAACAGCACTTGGCTTCTGGCACGGATGTGGATGTGAAGGATGAGGAAGGCGCAACTCCTTTGCATTATGCGGCAACCAAGGAAATCACCGAACTGCTGATCGCCAATGGCGCGGATGTGAATGCTAAGGATAAGTATGGAAGAACTCCTTTGCATTATGCGGTTGACAGGGAAATAGCCGAATTGCTTATCGCCAACGGCGCAAATGTGAATGCGAAAGATGGGGATGGCGAAACGCCGCTAGATTTGACCAATACCGAAATCGCCGACCTCCTCCGCGAACACGGCGGCAAGCACGGGGTAATAAATGGCGCGGCGGCTGATGGAGACATTGAAGCAGTAAAGAAGTTCTTAGCTGTTGGCACGGATGTGAATACGAAGGATGGGTGGGAATGGACTCCTTTGCATTATGCGGCTATTCGGGGTCACAAGGAAATTGCCGAACTACTTATTGCCAAAGGTGCGAATGTGAATGCGAAGGAACAGGATGGATACACTCCATTACATTTGGCGCGTCGCGGCCACAAGGAAATCGTCGAACTTCTTATCGCTGCAGGTGCGGATGTGAATGCGAAGGGTGATGATGGCAGAACACCGCTAGATATGGCCGATGATAAGGAAACCGCCGACCTCCTCCGCAAACACGGCGCGAAATAAGTCAACTAAACCAACCCGCTCCACCACTTGAACGCCGCAGGGTTGTTGTTCAGCGGCAACAGTTAAAACGCCTTGAAAACTGCGCTCAACGGGATGACGGTCGGCTCACCGTGAAATCACAACTGATCGCAATCGTCGCAGCCGTGCTGGTTGTGGGGTGTGGTGAGTCGCAGCAGTCGGTTCCTCCAGCAGAAGCGAAACCAGAACCGCCGACAGCCAAAGCACCAGACATTTCAATTCACGATGCTGCCAATACAGGAAACATCGAAGCCGTAAAACAACACTTGGCTGCTAATGCGGATGTGAATGTGAAGGGTATAGGGGGAATGACTCCTTTGCATCGTGCGGCTCGTGAAGGGCACAAGGAAGTCTCAGAACTTCTCATTACCAATAGTGCGGATGTGAACGCAAAGGATAAAATGGGAAGGACTCCTTTGCATCGTGCGGCTCGTGAAGGACACAAGGAAGTCGCTGAACTGCTGATTGCCAAGGATGCAGATGTGAATGCGAAGAGTGAATCCGGTTTATTTAAAGGCGAAACACCTTTAGATGAGGCCATCAAGCGCAAACGGACCGAAGTCGCCGACCTTCTACGCAAACACGGTGGTAAATATGGTTCAATTACCGTTGCTGCTAAAGTAGGAGATGTTGAAGCATTGAAGGAGTTTTTGGCTGTTGGCGTGGATGCAAGTGCGATAGGCCCTTTGTCCGCGGCGGCTTTTGGAGGTCATAAGGAATTCGTAGAACTACTAATTGCCAACGGTGCAGATGTAACTGCCAAGAATAAATATGGAAGTACTCCTTTGCATAATGCGGCAACCAAGGAAATAGCCGAATTACTGATCACCAATGGTGCGGACATCAATGCGAAGATTAATGACGGATCGTCACCTTTGCATGCAGCGGCTTTGGAAGGTCACAAGGAAGTCGCTGAGCTACTGATCGCAAAGGGTGCGGATGTGAATGCGAGGAGTGAATCTGTTCTTGGAGAAGACAAGACAGCGTTAGATTGGGCAGTTGATCAAGATCATACCGAAACCGCCGACCTCCTCCGCAAACACGGTGGCAAGACGGGTGCAGAATTGAAAGCTGAAGGCAAATGAAGCACCTCCTAACCACAACAATCGCAGCCGTGCTGTTCATGGGGTGTGGGAATGAGCCAAAGCATGTTTCCGGTGCGAAATTCCAAGGTGAATACAGAATGGGCATTCATCAAACCATGCATCAGTCCGAATACATAGGTGAGAAAGACGGCAAATTCTATCTTCGGCGCAAATCAATGTCTTTACTGAACAAACGCAAATGGAACGAAGAAATTTGGTATACAAAAGCAGAGGAGTTGGAGCCATCATTTCTCGAACAACTGAGGAAGGAAGCCAAGACAGCTGAAGAATTGAAAGCTGAAGGCAAATGAAGCACCTCCTAACCACAACAATCGCAGCCGTGCTGTTCATGGGGTGTGGGAATG
>QOAX01000045.1 GCA_003972865.1 Verrucomicrobiota bacterium
GGTGGCGATGCGAATGGTGTTTGTGTCGGGCAAAGTGAAGGTTGTCGTCAGCTGCCGGCCTGCTGTTCGCGGAGGCCGAGGTTGGTGTTGCCTGGATGTGCCTGGAGGCTGTCGAGCAGTTCATTGCGTTTCCTGGCGATGAGGCGCTTGCACAACTCGAGCTCGGCCTTGCGTTGCTCGAGGTATTGGCCGGCGATGCCTTGCAGGTCGTCGATGTTATACACGTACACGTTCTCGAGCTGGTTGCAGTCGGGATCGATGTCGCGTGGCACGGCAATATCGATGAGCAGCAGCGGCCGGTGGCCCCGCTCCCGGAGCAGGCTCTCGAGCTTGTCGCGGGTGAGCATGTAATGGGGCGCGGCGGTGCTGCTGATGATGATGTCCACGCGCTGGAACTCCTCCTCCCACGTGTCGAAACCGATGGCGCGGCCGTCGAGCTCGGCAGCCAGCGCGACGGCCCGGTCGTGCGAGCGGTTGGAGACGAGGACGCTTTGCGCGCCGCGGCTCCGGAGGGCGCGGGCGGCCTTCTCGCTCGTGTCGCCGGCTCCGATCACGAGCACCTGCTGGGACTTGAGCGAGTCGAAAATCGACTCGGCCAGCTCCACCGCCACCGAGCTGACGGAGATGCTGCCGCGCTGGATCTGCGTTTCCGAGCGGACGAGTTTGGCCACGTTGAACGCCTTTTGGAACGTCTTGTTCAGCTGTGCGCCGGTGGCCTTCTCGGCGTGGGCGAGCCTGTAGGCCTGCTTGAGCTGGCCAAGGATCTCCGTCTCGCCGAGCACCATCGAGTCGATGCCGCACGACACGCGAAAGAGGTGGTCGATACTCTGCGGATCACGGTGCGTGTACAACGCATGACCGGGAGCCGGGGCTATGCCGTGAAAGTCGCACAAGAACTGTTCCAGCGCTTGGCCAAGCACGGGATTGCTCTCCCGTGTCGCGGCGTAAATCTCCACGCGGTTGCAGGTGGAGAGGATCAAGGCCTCGTCGGCGATGCCGCGCTGGCGCACTTGGCCAAGCGCGTCAGCGACCTGTGTATTGGAAAAGGCAAATCGCTCCCGCAGCTCGACCGGTGAGGAGTGATGGCTCAAGCCTGTGACTACAATCGGCATGGCCTATGGGGCGGGGTTGTGAATGCCCGAGAGCAGGTTGGTTCCCCAGAACGTGAGGATGACAAAGCCGAACGCAACGATGGCCGACCAGGCGTGGCGCCTGCCTCGTTGGTCGAACTTCCAGTGAAGCACGAGCAGCACGGCGTAGATCGCCCAGACGAGCATCGACCAGATGACCTTGGGGTCGCCCTGGAACGATGTGCCCTCCGGCAACTCGACAAACACCGCGCCCAGGCCCAGGCCGGTCGTGAGCAACACCAGGCCGATGGCGAGCGAGATGGTGATCATTTTCTCCAGTCGCTGGATCGGCGGCAGTAGGGTGAACAGTGCGCCCGCCCGGTGGGATTTCAGGCTGCGCTCCTGCGTGAGGAACATGCTGCCGGCCACGGCCCCAAGGCCAAACGCCCCGTACCCGAGCATGATCATTGCAGCGTGTAGACTCGACCACCCGTTGATGAACTGCGGTTTACCGGTCGGTGCCGGGTCGAGGCCGGGCATCAGGGCAAAGACGCCGATGCAAAACAACAGCGGCGACGTGAACACGCCAAGGAATCGAAGTTTTGGCAGGAGGCCAAGCACAAGGCTGCCGGCAGCGATCGTCCACAGGACAAATGCGGTGGCCTCGTACAAGTTGTTCACCGGGCAGTGTTGCAATGAAAAGCCGCGCTTGGCCATGGCGATGGTGTGCAGCACGAATCCGACAGCGAGCAGTCCGTAGTTGATCCAGTTGTCCCGATGAAAGCCGCGCCGCCACAGGAAGGTGGAGTAAAGCATGCTGGCGCCGTAAACAATGACGGCGAACAAAAACCATTGGCGTGCAGGATCCAAAGCAAGGTGCGGCTTCAAGCCGCGCAAGGCGGGGTAGTCTAGGCGAAAACCCCGCCGCATCAAATGAAAGATACCGCCCACCGGATGGGATTTTTCGGGAGGACAGTTGAGAAGCCGGCGTGCTGGCCGCCAACGCCTGGCCAGGCGCCTGGCTCATGTCAACCGCAGCACTTTTTGTATTTTTTGCCGCTGCCGCAGGGGCAGGGGTCGTTGCGGCCGACCTTGACGGCGGTGCGCAACGGCTCGGCCCTGGAGACCATGTCGGTGGCCTCGTCCACCATGTCGGAGGCCTCGTTGGCGGCCCGGCGCTCCTCCGCACCGAACGCACTCGCGCTTTGGTGCACTTCCTGCACCGGGAGGTTCCGGAGGAAGTTCTGGAAGGCATCGACACTGGAGGCGCTGCGGAAGATGTTCCGGCAGATTTCAGTCCAGATGTTGACCTGCAGTTCCTGGAACATGCGGTAGCCCTCGGCCTTGTATTCGAGGATGGGATCGCGCTGGCCGTAGGCACGCAGGCCGATGCTGTGGCGCAGGCTGTCCATCTCGTAGAGGTGCTCCTGCCAAAGCTGGTCGATGGAGTTGAGGATGGTGTAGCGCTCGACGGCCACGAGCGCGTCGGTGTCCTCGAAGCTGATCTTGAGTTGGTAGGCCTCCTTGGCCTTGGCGGAGATGTCGTCGAACAAAAGCCGTTGGTGCGGCGTCATGTCCCGCTCGTCGTCGGCACCGGCTGCGGCTTTGCCTTCGACCAGTCCGGTCAATGAATCAACCGAGACGCCGACGGGGAAGGTGAGGTTGGCCCAGTCCGAGAGGGCCTGGAAATCCCAGTTTACCGGCTCGAGCTCGGGATCGCAGAATTCCTGCACCTTGTTGGCGATGACCTCGTCCATGATGGCGATCAGCTTGTCCTGCACCTGGCCGGTGTGCATGACATCGTTGCGGAAACCGTAGATTTCCTCGCGCTGCTTGTTCATCACGTCGTCATACTCGAGAGTGCGCTTGCGGATCTGGAAGTGGTGCTTCTCGACGTTCTTTTGCGCGGTCTGGATGGAGCGGTCGAGCAGGCTGCTGTCGCCGATGGCCTCGCCCTCGGCGATCCCTTTCTCGACGAACTTGAACAGGCGGTTGTTGCTGGCGAAGAGGCGCAACAGGTCATCCTCGAGGGAGAGGAAAAAACGGGTGGAGCCGGCGTCGCCTTGGCGTGCGCACCGTCCGCGCAACTGGCGGTCGATACGGCGGGACTCGTGCCGCTCGGTGCCCATGACGTGCAGGCCACCGATGGTTTCCACGCCCTGGCCAAGCTTGATGTCGGTGCCGCGTCCGGCCATGTTGGTTGCGATGGTCACTGAGCCCTTCTGTCCGGCGCGCGTGACGATCTCGGCCTCCTGCTCGTGGTACTTGGCGTTGAGTACGCTGTGGATGATGCCGTTTTTCTTAAGCATCCGTGAGATCAGCTCGCTGACCTCCACCGAGATGGTGCCGACGAGGATCGGGCGACCCTGCCGGTGGATCTCCTTGATCTCGTCGAGCACCGCGTTGTATTTCTCGCGGCGCGTCTTGTAAACAGAGTCGTTGGCATCGTCGCGGATGCACAGTTCGTGGGTGGGAATGGTGAGGACGCCCAGCTTGTAGATGTCGAAAAACTCCTGGGCCTCGGTGGCCGCAGTACCGGTCATGCCGGCCAGCTTGGTGTAGAGGCGGAAATAGTTCTGGATGGTGATGGTGGCCAGCGTCTGGGTCTCCTGCTCGATGGTGACGGCCTCCTTGGCCTCGACAGCTTGGTGCAGCCCGTCGCTCCAGCGACGGCCCGGCATGGCTCGGCCGGTGTGTTCGTCCACGATGATGACCTTGTTCTCCTGCACCACGTAGGCGACATCCCGCACGTAAAGGCTGTACGCCTTGAGCAACTGGCCGGTGATGTGGATGTTTTCCGCCTTGGTCTTGAACTCGTCCTGCAGCTTGGTCTTGGCCGCCAGCCGGCTCTTGGCATCGAGCCGGTCGTCATGGTCGATATCGTGCTGTTCAACGGAGAGGTCCGGCAGCATGAACGCATCGGTATCGTTCGGGTTGAGGAATGTGCGGCCCTTCTCAGTGAGGTCGGCGTCGTGGCTTTTTTCCTCGATGCCGAAGTAAAGCTCCTCTTTTTGCGCATAAAGCTCCTTTTTGGACTGGTCGGCGTGCAGGGAGAGCTCGCCCTTGTCGATGAGCTTTTGATTTTGCGGCTCCTCCATGAGCCGAAGCAGGCGCTCGCCCTTCGGTTGGCCAAGCCGGGCCTTGTAGAGCAGCAGGCCAAGTTGCAATTCCAGTTCGGCGGCGTTCTCGGGGCGATCGTCTGACAACAGCTGTTTGCTGAGTTTCTCGGCCTCGATCAGGTAGCCAGCGACGAGCTTGTGCTGGGCCTGTACGAGGCTTTTGATCTTGGGATTGGAGTTGCGGTATTCCTTGTCGAGGCTGGCTGCAGCCGGGCCGCTGATGATCAACGGCGTGCGGGCCTCGTCGATGAGGATCGAGTCCACCTCGTCCACGATGGCGAAATAGTGCCCGCGCTGCACCTGGTCCTCGGCGCGGCTGGCCATGCCGTTGTCGCGGAGGTAGTCGAAGCCGAACTCCGAGTTCGTGCCGTAGGTGATGTCGCGGTTGTACTGTTCGCGGCGCTCGGCCGGGTTCATGTCGTGCACGATGCAGCCGATGCTCAGCCCGAGAAACTTGTAGATGGCACCCATCCACTCGCTGTCGCGCTGGGCAAGGTAGTCGTTGACGGTCACGATGTGCACGCCGCGCCCGGACAGCGCGTTGAGGTAAACCGGCAGCGTGGCGACGAGCGTCTTGCCCTCGCCGGTGGCCATCTCGGCAATGTTGCCCTCGTGCAGCGCGATGCCGCCGACGAGCTGCACGTCGTACGGGATCATCTCCCACGCCAGATCGTGCCCGCGCACCTCGACATTCGAGCCGTAAAGCCGGCGGCAGGCGTTTTTCACCACCGCAAACGCCTCCGGCAGGACGGCGGCCAGCTCGCGGTCCAACTCCCTGTCATCCTCGATGGCCGAGAACCGCTCCTTCCACTCCTGTGTCTTTTGGCGCAGGGCATCCGGCGAGACAGCCTGTTGCTCCTCCTCCAGCCGATTGATGGGATCCACGCGGGCCGTGAGCTGTTTGACAAGCCGCTCGTTTTTATTCGGAAAAAGTTTGCTCAGAAAACTCAACATCGTCTTTAAACAAAGGCGGGGGACGCTACGGCATGCCTGCTGGCTCGTCAAAGTTTTACCAAGGCCCGGCGCTTGGCCCGGCGCGGCGGGGGTTTTTGTTGGAAAGCCCACCAGCCTGCCGTAAAACCCCCTGCCGGATGAAAAAAGCATCGCCACTGTCGCGGAGCGGACGGTTCAGCAGCGGGCTGGGCCGGGACGCGGCCAAGTTCACCGAGTCGATCTCGTTCGACCGCCGGTTGTGGCGGCACGACCTCATGGGCTCCATCGCCCATGCCACCATGCTGGGCGGCATTGGCGTGCTCACCAAGGCCGAGGCCAAGCGCGTCGTCCGCGCGCTCGAGGCCATCGGTGACGACATCGAGGCCGGCCGGTTTACGTGGGACGAGTCGCTCGAGGACGTCCACATGAACCTTGAGGCCGAGCTGACCCGGCGCGAACCGGCCGGGGCAAAGCTGCACACCGGCCGGTCGCGCAACGACCAGGTCGCGCTCGATATGCGGATGTGGCTCCGCGACGAGATCGTCAACCTGGAGGAGGAATTGCGGTCACTGCAACAGGCGCTCGTCGCGCTTGGCCAGGCGAACGACGGTGTCGTCATCCCCGGCTACACGCACCTGCAACGGGCGCAGCCGGTTTACTTCGCGCACCATTTGCTGGCGTACGTCGAGATGATCGAGCGGGACCGCGAGCGGCTGCTCGACGCCTTCTCACGCGTGAACGTCTGTCCACTGGGCAGCGGCGCGCTGGCCGGCTCCACGCTGCCGCTCGACCGCAAACAGGTCGCCGCAATGCTGGGCTTTGAGGATCCGCGGGGCAGACCGGTGGTTTCGCAGAACTCGATGGATGCCGTGAGCGACCGCGATTTTGCGGTGGAGTTTTGTTTCGTTGCGTCGCTGCTGGGCGTGCACCTGTCGAGGCTTGCGGAGGACGTCATCCTGTGGTCGAGCAGCGAGTTTGATTTCATCCGCATCGCCGATGCGTACACCACCGGCTCGTCGCTCATGCCGCAGAAGAAAAACCCGGACATCGCCGAGCTCGCCCGTGGCAAGAGCGGCCGGCTCGTCGGCAACCTCGTCTCGCTGCTGACGCTGCTGAAAGGATTGCCGATGACGTACAACCGCGATTTGCAGGAGGACAAGGAGCCGTTGTTCGACAGCGTGGACACCGTCCGTGCCACCGTGAGGCTGACTGATGCCATGCTGCGGCACACGAGCGTGAACGCCGGGGCGTGCGCCGCCGCCGCCGCCGATCCCGCATTGCTGGCGACCGACCTGGCCGACTATCTCGTCGGGCAGAAGGTGCCGTTCCGCGACGCGCACCACCTCGTCGGCGAAGTCGTCGGGTTGGCCGAGAAACGGGCCAAGCCGCTGGACCAGTTGACGCTCAAGGAGTTGCAGGGTGTCAGCCGGAAATTCAAGGCCGATGCGCTGGAGGTGTTCGACCTGAAACAGGCCTTGACCAAGCGCACCGCGACAGGTTCGCCCGGCACGAAAGAGGTCAAAAAACAGCTCCGGCGCTGGGCGAAGCGGTTGGATTGAGCCGCACAAACAAGGGTTGCAGAGCATTCCTTTAGGGAGTAGTTTGCCGCCTCGAAAGGAAGCAATACATTGATGAAAACAGGACAATTGACATTGGCCAAGCGGAACCGGTGCCGCTTGGGGTTTACGCTGATTGAGCTCCTGGTGGTCATTGCAATCATTGCCATCCTGGCGGCGCTGCTGCTGCCGGCACTCGCCAAGGCCAAGAGCCAGGCCCATCGCACCAACTGCCTGAACAACCAAAAACAGCTGCTACTCGCCGTCCACATGTATTCTGACGATCACGACGACTTCATGACGTACCCAAACTGGGGCGTGCAGACCTATGGCTGGGCTTATAACTATTCCACGCGCAATGTACCAAGGGGCGAGTCACGCTTTCGCCCTGAGTTAGGGCAACTGTGGTCCTACGTAAGCAACAAGGGATCTTTCATCTGTGTTGCTGAAAAAATGAAGGATCTCAAGCAACGACGGAGCTCTGGTTACCAAGACTGCAGCAGTTACGTCATGAACGGTGTCGTGACCAGATTTACGACTTATGGGTCGATTCGGAGCGGTAACAAAACGGTCTCTTTCAAGCGCAATCAGTTTAGGTCTGACGATATTTTGTTCTGGGAACCGGATGAAAGGCGGATTGGAAATTTCAACGATGCCTCAAGCACGCCCGGGGTAATTTTCATGCAGGGTGGCCTGGAAATTTATTCCGAGGGAATCAGTAAACGCCACAGCGAGGGAGCGATCACCGGCATGTTTGGTGGCAGTGCAGAGTTCATGACTTTTGAGTGGTACAAAAAGGAGAATAAGAAACCTGGACGCAACCGTCTATGGTGCGTGCCCAACCCTCCGTCTAGTAACGGTCACTGATTTTTTAGTTCTAATTGTAAAAGGGTTGAATTCATAAAAATGAAAATAATTACAAAAAAATACAATGGTTTTACATTGATTGAGTTGCTAGTTGTGATCGCCATTATTGCCATTTTAGCCAGCATGTTGTTGCCGGCCCTGGCCAAGGCCAAGACCAAGGCACACGGCATCTCCTGCATGAACAACAACAAGCAACTGATGATGGCCTGGTCATTTTACGCTGATGACAGCGATGACACTATCACCTGGGCGTACGGTGATGGTTGCCGACGGTGTAGCCCGACTCCGGGCAAACGCAAATTCAGGCACGGCTGGATGGGCAACACGGGCCTAAATTACAGCAGCCCTAATAGCTGGGACTATAATGTGGATATCGTACGAAGCCCGCTCTGGGAGCATGTCGGGCAAAGCCCTCAGGTTTTTCGTTGCCCAGCCGACACCAGCACCGTCAAGGCCGGGAAACTCGGCATGAAACCCCGGGTCCGTAGCATGTCCATGAATAGTTGGGTCGGAGGGGATGGCCAGAACGGTGCAAGCAGCGGTCACCACACCTGGTTCGGAGGTCCTAATGAGGGAACCATTTACCTAAAGCGGGGGGACATGGTAGCCCCTGGTCCATCCGAGACTTGGGTGCTAATTGACGAACGAATGGACAGTATCAACGACGGTTTTTTTGTGGTTTGGATGTTCGGTTACCCCACCTTGTCTTCCACCAAGATGGTCGACTATCCCGCCAGCTATCACAATAATGCCGCCGGCTTCTCCTTCGCCGATGGACACTCTGAAATCCACAAATGGCTCGACAAACGGACCACTCCTGCGGTACGTCATAATGGCAACATTCAACTGAATGTTCCTCAACCCAATAATTTGGACGTCAAGTGGATGCAGGATAAAACCACTCGTCCCAGACGCCGGTAGAGCGTGCTGAATGGCGGTTTTAAACTGGTATTGGCGCCGGCTCCGGGCAATGAGCCCGGTGGAGGTCGCCCTTCGGCTTCGCAAAAAGGGGTACGAATTTCAGGACGCCAGGCGTGACCACTGGCCAGCGGCCGACCTGTCGCCGAGTTCAGCATTTCCCAAACTCCCCGATCCCGTCGCCGCTTCCGAGCCACTCCGCGAGTCGCTGAAGCGCGACGCCGAGCGCGTCGCCGCCGGCGGCCTGCGATTCTTCGGCCATCTTGATGTGCAGACCGACACGCCGCCGAACTGGCAGCGCGACTACCTCGCCGGAGTCGATGTCCCCACCGGCCTGTCCGCGTTCAAGCTCAACCACCGCGAGCTGCCGGACGGCGCGGCAATCAAGCCGCTCTGGGAGCCAAGCCGTTGGTATGGGCCGGTGCGCCTGGCGCAGGCCTGTTGGTTGCTCGGCAACCGTCGCAGCGGGGAGCACTGCCTCGATTGGCTTGAGGACTGGGTGGCGAACAACCCGCCGTACATTGGCTGGCACTGGACGAGCGCGCTCGAGAGCGGCATGCGCCTGGTGGCCTTCACGTGGATTGACGCATTTTTGACGGCGTTCGAGGGCCGCGAGCCGGGCGGCTTGGCCAAGCGCCTGGCCAAGCTGCGGGCTGACATTCTGCCGATGCACGTTTGGTTCACCTGGCGGCATCGCACGTTTGGTTCGTCAGCGAACAATCACCTGCTCGGCGAGTTGTGCGGCCTGGCGCTGGCCAACGCGCGCTGGCCCGGCCTGGCCACGCTCGGCCCCGGCTTGGCCAAGCTCGGCAAGCTGCTCAAGCGCGAGACGCTGCGGCAGTTTCACCGCGACGGCGGCAACTTCGAGCAGGCGCTCAACTACCAGTTTTTCGCGTGGGAATTTTGCTGGGAAGCCCGGCAGGCGCTTGCCGCCGCCGATGCGCTCCCGCCGGCACGCTGTGACCGCATCGACGCGCGGCTTGGCCAAGCGGCCCGGTTTTTCCGCGAGGTGC
>QOAX01000097.1 GCA_003972865.1 Verrucomicrobiota bacterium
GTGCCGTTGGCCGGCATCCACCAAGCCGCTGCCCAAGTCGGCGTCGCCAGCGAGAGGGTGTTTTTGAAAAACCTGGATTCTGACAATCCGACCATCCGTTACTGGGGCGCGATTGGGCTGGCTGTGAGGCCGGAAATCTCCGGCATGGCCAAGCGCAAATTACGTCGAAAGATTAGTGATCCATCACTGGCCGCGCGGATTGAGATCGCCAACGCCCTCGCGACTCACGGCGACATTCCGAACGCACTGCCGGCATTGATCGACTCAACGCAACACGAAAATCTCATCGTCGTGACCCACGCCGCTCGGATCATCGAGTTGCTCGGAAAAAAGGCGAACAGTGCAAAGTATGCAATTGAAGAAGCCCTCAAACGCGCTGACAAAATCCGCCCGCCTGACACACCGGCGACCGTCGTCCTGCCCGGCGACAAGGATCTAGCCATGTTCGTTTCCTTTTCCTGTCGTGCTTTTTTGAACAAACTGGACGAGTAAACCAATGCTCCGGTTACTAAAAACCATCTCCGCAGGAGTTGCTTTTTTATTCGCTGGGGATCTCTTCGCAGCACTTCAACCCGCTAAGGTTTTCTCCGACAACATGGTGTTACAGCAGGGGGTGTCTGTACCGGTTTGGGGAAGTGCTGATATCGGAGCCAATGTTGTCGTTGAGTTTGCGGGGCAACGTGCTGAGACGAAGGCGGACAATGCCGGACGGTGGAGGTTGGAGTTTGAGCCATTAAGCGCGAGTGCAGAAGGACGCCCGCTCTCAATTCGGAGCGGCAACGAACGTCTACTTTTTAAAAATGTCGTGGTGGGGGATGTGTGGTTTTCCGGCGGGCAATCGAATATGGGGTATAGTGCGGGCAGCATGGCCAAGCGATTGGCCAAGGGGAAGGCGTTGGTCGATGCAGCAGATTATCCGGGCATCCGGTTTCGGAAAGTGAATGAGGAAAACATGCCAATGCCGCAGGAGGATTTGAAAGGCGGGAGTTGGTTCGTGTGCACGCCGAATTCGGTGAAGGCTTTTTCAGCGGTTGGATTCATTTTCGCCCGAAGGTTGCACGAGAAACTCAAAGTGCCGATTGGCATCATTGATTGCTCCTGGGGCGGCACGCCGATTGAGCCTTACATTCCTGCTGAGGCGTTTACCGGGCATCCTACCTTGGAGCGCCTAGCCAAGTTGTCGGAGACGAGGGACTATGAGGCTATCAAGGCCATGCGGGGCGGGACATTTGTTCGCAGTGACGCTTGGCTCGCCGGGGCAATCTACAACGCTCGAATCGCTCCCGTTGTTCCGTATGCGATTCGCGGTGCCATTTGGTATCAAGCGGAGTCCAACTGCGGCACTGGTGAAGACCCGCGCGATTATGCCCACAAAATGCGGGCGCTCATTCAAGGCTGGCGAGGTGCTTGGGGTCGTCCGGATTTGCCGTTTTATTATGTGCAGCTTCCCCAGTGGCGTAGCTACGCATGGACGTATGCCCGCGAGGAACAACGGCGTGCGATGGATGTGCCGAACACAGGCATGGCGGTAACAATCGATTTGGATTTTAACAACGATATTCATCCGCCAAACAAAATCGATGTGGGGGAGCGCCTGGCCCGATGGCCTCTGGCCAAGGTTTACAGATATTCCACGCCTTATAGTGGACCGACATTTCGATCTGTAAAGCGTGGCGGGAATGTTTTGTCTGTGATGTTCAATAATGTGGATGGAGGATTGATTGTTGGCCAAGCGGGTGTAGGTCAGGTGATAGAGATCAAAGGAGGTAAATTATTTGGATTTGAATTGGCCGATGAAGGGGGGGAGTGGCATGCAGCAAATGCGCTTATTCGTGGTAACACGGTTGCTGTCAGCAGCGTTGAAGTGAGCGAACCAAGGGCGGTTCGGTACGCTTGCCATCCACAAGCACCAGAAGATAAACAGTGGAATCTTTACAACGGAGCCAAACTTCCGGCCTCCCCATTTTGCTCCGATTGGAGCCTGATGCCGTACGACCCCAAACAAAACCCAATGCCGAAATAAAAAACGAGTTATGCTCGTTTCATAAAGATTGGTCAGTCGCTTGGCTCAGCGTTCGCTGATTGGCTTGAACTTGAGATCGTCCGGGCCGTCGTAAACGCCTCTCGGGCGGATGAGGCGGTTGTCGGCCAGTTGCTCGAGCACGTGTGCGGTCCAGCCGGAAGTGCGCGCGATCGCGAAGATCGGCGTGAACAGGTCGGTCGGAATGCCGAGCGAGTAGTAAACAGTGGCCGAGTAGAAATCGACGTTCGGGTAGAGGTTCTTTTCGCGGAGCATGATCTCGGCGATGCGTTCGCTCATGTCGAGCCACTTGGTTTCACCGAGCTTGGCGCCGAGCTTTTGGGCCATGCGTTGCAGGTGAGGCGCGCGCGGGTCAAGCACCTTGTAAACGCGGTGGCCGATGCCCATGATTTTCTTTTTGTTCTTCAGGCAGTTGGCGACGAAGTCGTCCACCTTGTCGAGGCTGCCAATTTCCTGGAGCATCTTGATGACGCCTTCATTGGCGCCGCCGTGCAGCGGACCCTTGAGCGTGCCGATGGCGGAGGTGATGGCCGAGTACATGCCGCTGAGCGTGGCAATGGTGACGCGCGCCGAGAAGGTCGAGGCGTTCATGCCGTGGTCAGCGTGCAGGATGTAGCACATGTCGATGGTCTTCTCCTTTTCCTCAATCGGTTTTTCACCGTCGATGAGGTAGAGGAAGTTTGCCGCCTCTCCAAGGGACGGGTCGGACTCGGGCAATGGCTTGCCCTGACGGGCCAAGTGGAAGTAGGCCGTGATGACCGGCACCTGCGCGATGAGCTTGATGGCGCGGCTGGCTTGCACCTCAAGCGCATCCTCCGTCTCGGGCGGTTCGTAGCAGGCGAGGGCGGAAACCAGGGTGCGAATGGCGCGCATCGGCGAGGCTTCCTTCGGGAGTTGTTTGATAAGGTCCACCACGCCGCCCGGCAGATCGCGAGCCGCAGCCAACTCCGCCTTTAGCGAGTCCAACTCGGCCTGATTCGGCAACTTGCCGCGATGCAGCAGGTGCACGACCTCCTCATAGGTCGCGTTGCCGGCCAACTCGTTGATGTTGTAGCCCCGGTAAATCAACTCCCCATCGAGTCCGCGCACGCTGCTGAGCTTCGTGGTGGCGGCGACAACGCCTTCCAAGCCCTTTGTGGGCGCAGGTTTTTCTGTATCGCTCATTTTAAATTCTTTCAGGCGGTCACGCGCCGACGGTGTGACGATCGCGTCGGTCGGGATGCCATCCACCCCGCCCTTGCGTTGCAGCTCGTCAATATCTTTTAAGCTGTAAACTTTTTTCATCCGTCACGAACCAATGTGAATCCTCTCCGGCGGGTCAGAGACCGTAATGAAAACCGGTTTTCGGCGCAACGGTTTTTTCGGAACTCACGGCTTGGCCAAGCGCTCATAGCCCCCGGTAAACGCAGCGGGCGGTGCAGGTCTCGGCTACTTCCACAGCGGTTAACAGGGGCAGATTCGGCTTCAGCCGCTCCCAAATCCAAATGGCCACATTCTCGCTGGTAGGGTTTTCGAGGCCGTCAATTTCGTTGAGATAATGATGGTCGATCTGCTCCCAGAGCGGCTTAAACGCCGCGGTGATGTCGGCGTAATCGATCACCCAGCCCAGCTTGGGATCACAGTCACCCTCGACGACGATCTCCGCCCTGAAGCTGTGGCCGTGCAGTCGCCTGCATTTGTGCTCCTCCGGTAGGTGCGGCAGAAGATGGGCGGCTTCGAACTGAAATGTTTTCCTGAGTTCCATGATTCGGTCACGCAGTTTCAAGGTCGGTCCAGCGGATCAGTTCGCCAAGCGGCGGCCGGCCGTCGTGCCGCCAGGCCAGTGGCGGCCGCTGCATTTGGCTAAGCGCACAAATCCGTGGCACACCCCACTGGGCCAGAGGCAGCGCCAACTCCCGCATCCGCGCCTCGCTGGCGGCCAGGCCGACGGTGGACACGGACTCGCGGACCGGCTCCAGCACATGCAGCGCCTCCTCGATATGCTCGATCGGCTTGACGAAAATAAAACGGTTCAGCGGCGAGGTTTGAAACTGCTTTTCATCCTCGTACACCACCGTCCAGTCGGTCGTTTCCTCGCTTTCCCAGATCAATGCCCCGACGTTGTTTGCCGAGCGGATTTTGTAAAAGCGCCGGGTCGTTGAGATGGACGCCGCCTCTTTTGTCGAGATCGGGCCACGCGGCATCGCTTCGTTTCGCACCTCAAGCTCCTCGGCGAGCATTTCGGCGAAGCGCTCCGGCTTGAGACTGCCAAATTGCTCGACGTAAATCACGTGCGGCGACAGGCAGCCGTGCTGGTTCCACGCGACGACATCGTCGGCGGCGCGTGAAATGATCGCCTGCGTGCCCATCACCTCGTTGGCCTGTTTTTCCACGTAGCCGAAACTGACGCGATGCCCGTAGCCGACTAGACGCTTGCCCAGGGGCAGTCGTTGACGGATCGCCTCAACCGTGTTGTCGCTGCCATTCACCGTCACGCAATCGGCCTCGGCGAACAGCGCCGGCTCGAGCGACTCGTTGCCGCCATCCCACTCGGCGATCTCGAGCGACGCCGCCATGCCCGGTTCCACGAAGTGCAGCGAGTGGCCGAACAGGCGGGGCAGCAGCGACTTGCCGGAGGCGCACTTGATGAACTGAGCAGAGCGAAGCAACAACCCAAACGCGATCGACTGAAACACCGGCACCGGCAAATTGCCTGGCGCAATGTGGGCGATCAGTTGCGGGCCGTTCACCATCGAGAAGGTTCGGTTCGGCTGACTGGCGAACGACTGCAGCCGGGTCGGGTCGCCGAACTCCTGCGTCAGCAGCATGAAAAACTTTTCCTGTGTCCACTCGGCGAAACAGGCGTCCAGCCCGGCTGCGAGCACTTCGCGAGGGAAGCCTGTTTCCTCCGGGTCGGCGTCGAGCGCCATTTGTCGCAGGGGATAATCGGGCGAACGCCACAAGTTGCCCACCTCGGCGAGTTTGGAGATGATCTGCTCGTTGCCAAGCGTGGCGAGGTACTCATTGCGGTTTCGGCGCAGCGTTTGGCATGCCTCGGCGATCAGCGGGTGCGTCAGCTCCGCACCCGGTTTGTCGGCCAAAAAATAGTCCAGTGATGGCTCAGGCATGAGTCAAATTCATCAGCGAACAGCCGCGGGATTCCGCCAATTCGGCCCGGCCCAGCAGCTCGAATCCGTCGGCGTGGCGCTTGGCCAAGTCCTCCGTCTGGAGGCTGAACACCGAACTGACGTTGGCCAGATCGACAACCTGCAACAGGCCCGCTTGGCCAAGCTCGGCGTCTGCCAGCGTCTCCGGCGAGACGACGCGGGCGCGTGCCCAAGGCGGAAACCGAAACAGTCGGGGAGCAGCATTCGCTTGGCCCAGTTTGCCGTCATACGCCTGCGAACTCAATTCGCACATGCCGTATTCGCAAATGATCCGCTCGCTCGCGACACCAAGCTTGGTGGTGATGGCTTGGTGCAACTCGGCCTTGGGCATCTCACGCGAGCGGCCCTTGTAGCCGCCGGTCTCCATCGCCGCCGAGCCGGAGGGCAGTTGAAACTCAAGCGCGGCGGTGTCCAGATGATCCAGCAGGTGCACAAACGAAAACGCGGTGCCGAGAATCGTGACCGGCTCGTTTTGCGTGGCACAGTCGTGCAGGAAATCGACAGCTGCTTCGCCGTCGATCCGCCATTGACCGTCGGCGCCGAAGCAGCGTTCACGATTGGCCAAGCGCTTGGCCACGGCGTCCATCATGTGAACGAGCGACGACTTCGGCGCCTGGGCAAGCTCGGGACATAGGAACAGCAGCCGGTTCGCCGATTCGTCCAACAGGTGCTCGGCAAACCAGGTCCAAAGCGAGGTGTGATATACGGCCAGGCTGTCGCGGCTGTGAAAGTGCCGGCTGCGATTGGTTTGAGTCGTGCCGCTTGAACGGAACACGGTCTCGCGATCGGCCACCGGCAGCACGGTCAGGTCGAGCGACTTTAAGACGCGCGTCGACACGGCCGGGATGTCGCGCCAATCTGCGACCGTTTCCGGCGTGTGATTTTCTGTGCGGCAAAAATTAGCGTAGGGGGTGTTGTGCACGAATTGAAACGCGAAGAGGCCAAGCGCAAGTTCATCGAACCCCTCCGTGCTCGGCTCGTCGGCGCAACACCGAATGAACGAGCTGATTGCGCTGCATGCTTCGGCCAATGATGTGAACGGTATCATGCGGTTTTTGTGGGCGCTTGCGCGCGTTGGCTGGTTTTCCGCCACAGCCAAGGACGTGCAAACTACGGTCAAGCCATCGGCTTGGCAACAAATGGTTTTGTCAGCGGGCGAGGCGTGTGGTTTGCTCTCGCCCATGAAGGGTTCTGTGACTTTTTTGGCGGTGACAATGGTGCTGATGGGTTGCGGCGGCGGAGACGCTCCCCCGGCGGAACAGGCTTCGACGGAAACGTCCAAGTCGGCCCTGCCAGACAATGTTACGGTCACGCCGGTAGCAAAGGTCGACCCGTCCAAAGAGGAGGCTCATCAGCCGGGGACACTGACGCTCGGCCAACCCTCCAAAGAGACCCAACCCGGGGTCGAGCCTGCCACAGAACCCACCCAGAAGCCGGCTCCCGCTGCCAACGCGCAGGGTAGCGGAGCCGCGACTCCGCAAGAGTCGGTCATTCCCGGCAAAGTCGAGGGCGAAGGTAATTTGACGAGGGAAAACGGCCAGTACCTCACAGGCGGTTCACCGTTCGAGGGGCAGTTTGTCGATTACCACGACAACGGCACAAAGTCAGTCGAGGGACAATTCGTCAACGGCAAACAGCAGGGCATCTGGACTTTTTATCACGAGAACGGGAAACTATTCCGGACGGGCAAATACGTCGACGGCCGAGCTGATGGTCAATGGGTGATTTGGCGCGAAGACGGCAGCAAGTGGTCGGAGCAAACCTACATCAACGGCCAGTTGAACGGAGTCGAGACGCGCTGGCATCCCAACGGCCAGAAGCAATCCGAGGCCACCTGGCAAGGTGGCAAGACGATCGAGAAACAGGAATGGGACGAGCAGGGCGTGCCCAGGCAATAGCCGCGCTGCTGCTTGGCTCAAGGCCCATGGGAGGAGCCGAACCGGAGGTGCAGCAAACACGCCGTGGCGCGCGACTAGTGCAAAACGGCTCGGTGCTGAGCGAGGTGCTGGCGAAACCGGGAGCGACCGATAGCGTCTTTGATGTGTTGGCAGCTGCCATTCAAATTTTTTCGCCGGGAGATCGCGTGGGGATTCTTGGTTTCGCCGGCGGCGGATTGATTGCGCCGCTTCGTGCGATGAGTGGCGATCACAATCTCAGCGGCGTGGATCTCGACCGCGCGGGCTACGAACTTTTTTGTGAGCTTAGTGGCGCGTGGCAGGGTGATGTTCAGTTTGTGCAAACGGATGCCGTCAAGTGGTTGCAGGCGCAGCGTGGGAAATTCGACCTGCTGCTGGAGGATCTTTCCGTTGGCCGCGATGGCGATGTGTTCAAGCCGGACGTTTCGATCGATACGCTGCCGCAGTTGATTCAATCAAAACTCAAGCCAGGCGGTGTCGCCGTTTTTAACCTGCTGCCGGCGGACGACCGGACGTGGGCTGAAATGGCGGCCAAAGTCTGCGCGCCGTTTGGGTTTGGAGTGCAGGTCTTGTTCGAGAACTATCACAACCGCGTGGTGGTGCTGGGCAACAAGGCGTTGCCGGCGACTCACGAGGTGTCGCAGTTGCTACGCGAGCCGCTGGCGGCGATTGGCTCGGAGATGGCAACCGACATCAGCGTGCGCTCGTTGCGCTTGGCCAAGCGATGAAGAACCGATGTGACAGGGCATTTACGCTGATCGAGCTGCTGGTGGTCATCGCCGTCATCGCGCTCCTCGCCGGGATGCTGTTGCCGGCCTTGGCCAAGGCCAAGGCCAGGTCGCAGTCGATCAAGTGCGCCTCGATACATGCGACAGATCAGCCTTGCTGTGACAATGCACGCCGACGAGCGCGAGGGCGCCTTGCCAATCGCCACGAACTTTGCCGAGCCCGAGTCGTCGCCGCACCGGGTCTGGGTGACGGCGCTCGCGCGGTTCATTGGCAGCCGCGAGGTGTTCTTTTGCCCGTCGGCGAAAACGGCCAAGTTCGGCGGCGGCTGGGCCAACCGCAGCTGGCACCCGGTTGGATACAACGGGGCGACGACGTTCGATCCGCGCGGAGTGGAGGGCGCATCCACGAAGCCCAAGTTGGTGGGCGTACCGGAGCCAAGCTTGGCCGTGCTGTTCGCCGATACGCCGAGTGGGCCAATCGAGAAAAAGTACCGGGGCTACGTATTTAGCCCGAAAAACGGCAAACGAAACTGACTTGATCCCCGGCGCTCGACGCCGCTGGTCTCCGACCGCGACCTTGTGGCGGAGATGAGCAGCAAACAGCCCGGCCAACTCAAGCCGGTGTTGGCGCGGCACGGGGCCAACGGCGACGACTCGGGTCGCAGCAACCTAGTGCTGGCTGACGGCCATGTGGAAGCCAAGACCGCCTCGTCGATCCTGCAACAGGATGCGGGCGCAAACCTGGTTTGGGATTTCGTGCGGGAGTGAGTGAAACGGGCCAGGCGCTTGGCCAATGGAAGGGCGGCCGGGTCAGTATTGCCGGACGTGCCCGTATTTGCTATTGCGGCGGGTTCGCGTCTCCTGAAACTTGGGCGTGTAGATCGTTTTGCTGTTGGCTTGGCTCAGGTATATGCCCATCAACCGCGAAGAGGACAGCGGCGGCCGGCGGGTGGACAGCAACCGGCTGCAGGCGGAAACAAATGTGTAAATAATTCTCCTCACGAGTCCAGCATAGCCAACGCCGAGAATGTAGTGCACGAACCGTGGCTTTCCAAATGAAATGTATTCACAACGGTCAATTTTTATTCACAGCATCGGCCTATGGTGAATAACCGGTGGAAGAGCAGGGGAGCGGCCGGGGATAACCGCAACAATCAACCCCCGACAATTGTCACGCCGGAGGAAGTCCCAATGCGTGTTGCCCCGGCCTCGATCATTGCGAGCGCTGTTTCACGGTCGCGAATGCCACCGGACGCCTTGATGCCGGCTCGCTGGCCTACGGATTCCCGCATGAGTTGGATATGGTCGACGGTCGCACCGCCAGGGCTGAAGCCGGTACAGGTCTTGACGAAATGCGCCTCGGCCTCGACCGACAGCTTGCAGGCCGTGGCGATCTGCTTGTCGTTGAAATAGCCGGTCTCGATGATGACTTTCACCCGTCGATCGTCGGCCGCCTCGATGACATCGCGGATCTCGCGGACGATGTACCGATGATCACCGTCGATGAACCGGCCAAGATTCATCACCATGTCGATCTCGTGCGCGCCGTTGTCCAC
>QOAX01000007.1 GCA_003972865.1 Verrucomicrobiota bacterium
GACGACCAAGTCCGCACCGATCGGCTTGGCCAAGCCGGTGGGGTTGCCCTCGTAGGCGTCATTCTTGAATCCGGTGGCGATGTCGTTGTCGGTGTCGAACAACCAATGGTAGTAGTAGCGGTTGTTCATCCCCTCGGGGGTGTCATCGACTGACGGGGCGGCGATGCCGTGAACGGTCATCGAAAGATGCAGGTTGTCGCCCTTGACGACGGCTGAAATGTTTTTGATGTCGCCGCTCGAGTCGGCCATGTCGGCGGGATCGTTCACCGAGGCGGCCGGGCTCACCGGGCCGCTAAGTGTCAGCGAGGCGGACTCGACAAAGTCAACAGCCCAACCATCGCTCGCGCCTTCCTGAAAGGCGGAGTAACGAACCTCTTGGCCTTCGGTCAGCTTGAGATCGGACAGCGCGATCACGGCGCTGATCGTGTCGCCGCTGACGCTGAAGGTGTAGTCATCAACGAGATGGACGTCGTCATCGACGGGGTCGTAGGCGTAAACGCCGTTGGGTTTGCCGTCGCGCCAGCCGAACTGGACGACCAAATCCGCACCGATCGGCTTGGCCAAGCCGGTGGGGTTGCCCTCGTAGGCGTCATTTTTGAATCCGGTGGCGATGTCGCTGTCGGTGTCGAACAGCCAATGGTAGTAGTAGCGGTTGTTCATGCCCTCAGGCGTGTCACCCACCGACGGGGCCGCGATGCCATCCACGGTCATCGAGAGGTGCAGATTGTCGCCCTCGACGTGGGCCTGGATCTGGCGGATGTCGCCGCTGGGATCAGCCATGTCCTTGGCGTCGTCCACGGTGGCGGCGTTGATGCCATCCCAGTCGGCGAAGTGGCCGTCGATGACGATTTGTGCATTCGCGCTCATGGCGCCCATGAAAACGGCAGCCAACAGCGTCAGGGCCGCCATGCCGAGTTTGTTCCGGTTTGAGTGATTTTTGTTCATAATAGGTTTGATTTTAGATTGATTCTCTTCGATTGAGACGAAAATTGTTGGACACATATGCCACGGATGTTCAAATCTCTCTTTCAGAATAATCCGAAGGACAAATTTGAACATATCCATGCCGCGCAACAAACCAGAAAACATCGGAGTCCGGGACAGCGTGGAGGGAGCGGCGATCGGTCTGCCCCTGGTTCAGGTTGTCTCGGCGATTCAAAGCCACACTGTCTGGCGTATTACCTGGCATGCCCATGATAAGTTCGAACTGCTTTTCGTGCTCAATGGATCCACGGTTTACGAATTCAAGAAACACCCGCCGGTCGAATTGTCCGGCGGACAATTCATGGTTGTGCCTCCCGGTGTGGAGCATCGTGGCGAACATGACCTGCGCATGCGCACAACGCTTATTGGGATCGTGCTTGCACCGGATGAAAAAGGGGTCACCCGCAACACCCCTTTCACCACCCGGGAGTTGAAATGGTTGCGCCACCATTTTAAGGCGAATTCACTTACGGTTCATCCCCTGGGTCAGCGACTCTTGCGGACAATAACTAAACTCAGTAAAAATCTGAGTCGCTTTGATAAACAAAATAAAAATGAAATGGTAGGAATGGGTATGCGGCTCTCCCTATGCTCGACGATATTTGAGGCGGCACAACAACTGACCGCTGTGGACATCAGGGATTCGCAGTTGATCGTGAATGCAGCGATCGACTACATGCAGACAAATTTCGGCGCACAACTCTCCATCGACAATCTTGTCAACCATGTTGGCTACAGTCGGTCGCGGTTTTTCGAACTTTTCAAGTCCAACACGGGAATGACCCCAAATGACTACCTGCAGAGGCTTCGGCTTGAATCAGCCCGAAGTTTGCTGGCGGAAACTTCCCGGTCGGTGACCGATATCGCCTTCGAGGTCGGATTCAACTCCAGCCAGTATTTTAGCACCGTGTTTCTGCAATACACCGGCCTGACCCCTTCCGGTTTTCGCAGCCAAGGCGCCCGTTGAGTTCTTTTCGTCGTGGTTTGACCCGTTATAAGGCGAGCAACTCCTGCCGTAGGGCCAAGCCCGTGTCAGTTCACCGCCCAGTCAAAGAACCCCATCGCGTCCAGGTCGCGCCGAAGTTGGTCGATCTTCTCCGGTGCCAGGCGTCGCAGCGGTGGGCGCACTGGGCCGCAGTCCATGCCGACCAGGGCCATCACCGCCTTGGCTGCTGGCAGGTAGTCGCGTTCATAAAACATTCGAATCATCCCGGCCGAACGAGCCTGATTGGCCTTGGCCGAATCCATGTCACCCTGTTCAAAAGCTGCCTTGATCTTCCGGTAAAGTGGCGCTGCAAAATTGTACGTGCTTCCCACCGCGCCCTGACAGCCCATTTTCAACCCATCCAGGAACCTCTCGTCGATCCCGTAAAGAATGCTGGTGGTTCCACCGTTATTGCGCAGACACGCCTGCAGCAGGTCGTCGTCCGGGTTGCTGAACTTGACCCCAACAAACCCGGGCAACTGCTCCCTGGCCAAACCCAGAAATTCGAGTGTGTCTATGGTGACGCCGGTCATCTTTGGGATGTCATAAAAATAAAACGGCATTTCGGGTGCCGGCTTGGTTACCTCGACAAACCAGTCGCAGAGCGCAGCGGCATCGGCCGGCTTAAAGAAGTTCGGCGCCATCGCCGAGATCGCGTCTGCTCCCGCCTCCCGCGCAGTTTGCACCAGTGCCTGTGCATCCGGCAGATTATTGTGTCCCACATGCGCGACGAATTTTAGGTCGTTGTCCTGATTCACCCCGCCCCAGGAATCGAAAAGTTTCTGCCTCTCCCCGGTGGTCAGTGAGTGGCACTCGCCCGTTGTGCCGCCGACGAAGACACCGCGAACGCCCAGCTTGGCCAAGTGCCCGGCCTGCGCCGGCACTTGTTCGTAGTTCACCGAGAAGTCATCATTCATCGGCGTGTGCGCGGCGGCGATTAATCCATCAAGTTTCATTCCGTTGATGCCAGAAACTGGGTCTGCCTTTGGCAACCGTTGGGCTGACTTCGGCGAGCAAGACCACAGTCTCCCCCGGCCTTGCAAGCTTTTTTCTGCACCCTGTCATCCAGCGAAACCCGGCGCTGAAGAACCAACACGGGGCTTAAAAAAGCGACCGCCGGGCTGTTTTCCGGGGCGCAAAAACTGCGCTTGGCCAAGCGATTCCTTCACACAAAATCCCGGTTCAGCAAACCGTAATTTCATTGTTCATAATTATAATTGCCAAGTCACAGGAACGGTGCTAATTTTGCCGAAAGCAGTTGTTATTTGTAAAAATGAAAGCAAAAAAATCAATCGCAGCAAGCTTGGCGCTTGGCTTGGCAGCCGTCGCGGCGCCGGCGCAGACCCAGTTGTTTTCCGACCTGGTCGGGCCGGGTTCGGTGGGCTCGGTGAAGGCTGGAGGCGCTTTGCAGGTGCCGTTCATTATCTGGGGCGGCGACATGGCGACGTTTTACGCCAATGGCGGTCTCAAGACCAAGCAGGGCACTATTTTTCAGAAACAGGGACTCAACCTGAATCTGACACCAGGCGACGATTTCATCCAGCAGGTGCGCGATTATCGCTCCGGCAAGTCGCCGTTCCTGCGGGGCACATTTCGCATGATCGGGCAGGCGTCGGAGGTGATCGGCTCCGACCCGCGCACCAAGGGCGTGGTGATCCTGCAGATGACCTGGTCGGCCGGTGACCACATGATCGCCCGCGAAGGCATCAAGCGGGTGACCGACCTGAAGGGCAAGACGGTGGCGGTGCAGCAGGGCGGGCCGCATATTGGCATGCTCGACGACGTGCTCAAGGCGGCCCAGCTGGGTTGGGACGACATCGAGGTGAAATTTTTCGATGCACTCACCGGGCCGGGTTCGCCGGTGGAGGCGTTCCGTAATGACCCGAGTATCTCCGCCTGCTTTGCGGTGACGCCGGACATGTTCGGGCTTTGCACGGACTTGAACAGTGTGGGCACCGGGGCGGAGGGGACGGTGAAGGGTGCGCACGTGCTGGTGTCGACAGCGGAGTTGTCGCGCTCGATCGCTGACGTGTACGTTTGTCGAAAGGATTTTTACGACGCGAACCGCCCGCTGGTGCGGAAGTTCGTCGCCGGGTATTTGAAGGCGTCGGAAGAGTTGGTGGACAAGCGCGCGGCGCACGATGCGGGCACGAGGGATCAAGACTACATCGACCTGCTCAACCAGACGGTGCAGATTTACACCGAGGCCGTCCTCCCGAACGCCGACGAGGCGCACGGCCTGCTGCTGGACTGCACGTTCGCCGGCTACCCGGGCAACGTGAGTTTCTTCGAGAAGCAGGGCAACCTGCACGGCTTTGAGGCGTTCCAGACGGCGGCGCTCGAGCTGGCCACCAGCCGCGGCTATGCCAAACAGAAGATGGGCCTGTTCCCCTCCGGCATGAACTACAAGTCCCCTGAGTTTCTGGACTACCTCACCAAGACCGAGATGGAACTGGGCGAGCGGTTCCGGGCCGAGGCGGTGTTGTCGGAGATTGAGGAACTCAGTTCCGGCGGGCTGCTCGATGACCGGACCATCCTGTCGTTCACCATCAATTTCAATCCCAACCAGACGGAGTTCAGCGCGGTGCGCTATGCCGCCGAGTTTACCCGTGTGATCGAGATGGCGGACAAGTTCGGCAACGCCGTGGTCGCCATCCGGGGGCATTCGGACCCGAGCAAGACGCTCATCGACCTGATCAAGGCCGGCAACGCCAAGGGGACGCTGCGGCGCACCGGCACCCAGGGCAACTACCGCTACTCGCTCAATGGCCGGGTACTCGACCTGAACGACACCAGCCGGCTGGTCGATGCCATCGAGGCCGGGGACTTCGACGGGGTGGAGGACTACAACCCGCGCCGGACGATGCAGGCGGCACTCAACCTCTCGCGCAATCGCGCCGGGGCGGTGAAAAAATCAGTCACGGAATACGCCAAGGCCCAGGGCATCACGATGGACTTGTCGCAGATGCAGCCGCAGGGAGTCGGGATCGCCGAGCCGTTCATTGCCAAGCCGCGCTCGATGGATGAGGCGAAGCAAAACATGCGGGTGGAGTTCCGGCTGATCCGCGTGTCAGCCGAGGTGACGCAGGAATCGGACTTTGACTTTTGACGCGTAATGAGGGGCCACGCTATGAGACATAACTTAAATCAATTGGGCGCCTGGCTAGGCGCGGTGTCGGCTGCTCTATGGGCCGTGCCGCTTGGCCAAGCGCAGGTACAGGTGACCGACAACGTCGTGGTGGTGGTGGATGCCTCCGGCTCGATGGGCGCGAACATGGCCGGCACAGGGCGTGACCGCATGTCCGTGGCCAAGGACGCGCTCAAGCAGGTGCTTGACCAGATCCCGGACACGACCCATGTCGGCATCCTGGTCTTCCCACGGGGCAACTGGGTTTACCCGCTTGGCCCACGCAAGGAGAGCATGCTGGCCGGGGCGATCGACAGCATCCAGTCCGGAGGCGGGACGCCGCTGGGGGAGTACATGAAACGGGGCGCGGATGTGCTGCTGAACGCGCGCAGGAAACAGTTTGGCTACGGCACCTACCGCCTGCTCGTCGTGACCGATGGCGAAGCCGGCGATGCGCAACAGGTCGAGGCCTACACGCCGGATATCATATCGCGCGGAATCACCATTGATTGTATCGGGGTGGAGATGGCATCGCGCCATACCCTGGCCACGAAGGTGCATTCCTACCGCAATGCCAATGATCCCGAGTCGCTCAAGCAGGCGATCTTGGAGGTGTTCGCCGAGGTGGCCTCGGGGGATGCCGGCCAGACGGGGGAGGATGCGTTCGAGCTGATCGCCGACCTGCCGGAAGCCACCGCCTCGGCCATGCTCAAGTCGCTCTCCACCTCGGGGAACCAGCCGATCGGCGAGGCGCCGAGCATGCGCTCTGTCGAGTCGCCATCACCCAGTCCAGCGCCATCCTATTCGGGTGGGACGACAAGTTCGCAGTCAACTTCAGGAGCGGGGGACAACCTGCTTGTGCTTCTATTTGCTGCTCTTTGCGTGTTGGGTGTTCCCGGTCTGGTCATTTACGCCATCGTTAAGGGTAAGAACAAGTAATGTCAGAGGGTAACGGTTCGAAGGGATGCATCGTCGCGGTGGTGTGGCTGGTCTTGCTGGCCATCCTAGGCGGGGCGGTCTGGTTTTTTTACACCAAGCCAAAGGACGAGCAACTCAACCAGGCCACCGGTTCCTCCAGCCAATACACCCACGAGATCACCATCGCCGCCGATTTGTTCAGCGGCTACGCCGTGCTGCGTTCTGCGCAGATGCGAGACCACCTGAAGTCGGACGGCATCCGGCTGACGATGGTGGACGACGGCGCCGACTACGGCGCCCGGCTCGAGGCGCTGGAGGATGGCGACGTGCAGATGGCGGTCTACACGATCGACTCGCTGCTGATGGCCGGGGCCAAGGCCGGCGGTTTCCCGGCGTCGATCGTGATGGTGATCGACGAAACCAAGGGGGCGGACGCGGTGCTGGCCTACAAGAGTGCCGTCGCCTCGCTGCAGGATCTGGATGATCCCAGCGCCCGCTTCGTGCTGACACCCAGTTCGCCGAGCGAGTTTTTGGCCCGCGTCGTCAAGTCGCACTTCAAGCTGCCCAACCTTTCCGGCGACTGGATGATCGAGGCCGACGGCGCTGCCGATGTGCTCAAAAAAATGAAAGCCGCCAAGCAGTCCGACAAGACGGCATACGTGCTGTGGGAGCCGCAGGTTTCCCAAGCCAAGAAGTTGTCCGGCGTCGAGGTGATCCTGGACAGTTCCAAGATCAAGGGCCTGATTGTCGACGTGCTCGTGGCACGCCGCGAGTATCTGCGCGATCATCCCGACAAGGTCCGGGCCGTGATCGAGGCCTACTCGCGTGCCGCGCACCATTACCGGAGCCAGACGGGCGGCTTGGCCAAGCTGGTCAAGTCGGACGACCCCAACCTCTCCGACACCGAGGCCAAGAGCCTCGTGGCTGGCATCCAGTGGAAAAACACCCTCGAAAACTACGCCCACTTTGGCTTGGTGCGGGGCGCATCGGCGGGAGATTTGCTCAGCCTCGAGGACATGATCGCCAACGTCACCGATGTCCTCATCAAGACCGGCGCGCTCGAGAGCGATCCGCTCGGTGGCCGGCACTCCTCGCTCTACTTCGACCAGATCCTGACGGACATGAAGGCCGACAATTTCCACCCGGCCAACCTGATGAATCTCATCGAGGGGCTTGGCCAGGGGACGGGCGACCTGCAGGGCGTGCGCACCAATGCCCACCTCGGGGCACTCAGTGACAACCAGTGGAACACGCTCCAGGCTGTCGGTGACCTCGACGTGCCGTCGATCGGGTTCCGGCGCGGCTCGGCCGCCATCTCGCTCTCCAGTGAGCATGAGTTGAAACGACTCAAAAAGATGCTGGACAGTTTCCCCAGCTTTTACCTCCGCGTCGTTGGCCAGGCGCGCGCCGTGGGCGATCCCGAGGCCAACCGCCGCTTGGCTCGGTCACGCGCCGAGTCGGTCGTCAGTTTCCTCAAGGGCGAGGGGGTCAACACGGATCGAGTCCGCACCGAGTCCGCCCCGGCCGCCTCCCGGGCAGGCTCGGCCCAGAGCGTTCGTTTCGAACTGGGCCAGGTACCGTATTAAGGGAGCGCTGCAAAACGAACCAAGCGCTTGGCCAAGCGCAGCGTTGACGCCCCAGCCATTTCTGCCGACCTTTTCCTGTTCCCACAGCGGGGCAGTACATTGCGGTGAGCGACAACAAAAACATGGCCAAGCGCGTGATGGCGGACATCGTCAGCAGTCCACTCGTGCTGATGCCGTTCATGGTTGGCTCGATGGCGTTTGCGTCGCTCTTCGCGCTGGGCCTGAAAGGCTCAGCGGCGGTGGTTGCGGTGCTCATCGGCCTCGTCGGCACGCTCGCCTCGGCCGGCACATTTTTGACAAAGTTCATCCTCGGCAGGGACGACCGCATCCGGAAACTCGTCGAGGCATCCCGCAGCAAGGCCAAGCGCGACAAGCGGAAGGCGCTCGACCATTTCCACCACCGCCTGACGATGGACGGCGACGAACGCACCGAGACCGCGATGCAGGATCTGCGGTCCCTGCGGCAGGCGTTCCGGCAACTCGACAAGATCGCCCCCGACCTGAACCGGGCGATGATCGAGGACATCCAGCAGCGCTCGGAGGAACTGTTTCAGCAGTGCATGAGTTCACTCGAGAAAACGCTGCAACTGTGGAAGACCGCCGACAGCCTGGCCTCCGAGATGGCCCGCAAACCGATCCTCGAGCAGCGCGAAAAACTGGTGGGTGACGTGGTCCAGACCGTCGAGCACATGAGCCGGACCCTGGCCTCCGTGCAGGGCATCACCAGCCGGAGCGACGGAGACGCCCGTTTACAGCACCTGCGGGGCGAATTGGACCAAAGCCTGGAGGTGGCGAAAAAGGTTGAACAACGAATCGATTCACTGTTAACTGGCGGGCGAGTACAAAATTTATCTGAAATCAATAAGCCCAAATAAAACGTTATGTTCGGAGCAATAGGTAGATGGTTCAAGGCTGTCTGGTACAAGTTGACCGGGGCGATGGATCAGGCTCGTCGTGGATTGGACACCGATCCTCACGTGATGCGGGCCAAGTTTGATGGAATCATCAAGGGTAAAGTCAACCAGATCCACACCTACAAGCAGGCCGTGGCCACGCTCATCGCCCAGCAGGAGAAGAAGATGGCCAAGGTCAAGTCTTTGACCAATGAGGTGCAGAAACTGGAGAACCTCAAGGCCGGGGCTCTTGCCATGGCCAAGCAGGCAGTGGCCAAGCTCCAGGGCGAGGGCAAAACCAATGAGGTAGTCCACGCCGACCCCGACTACAAGAAATGCCTCACTGCCTACAACGATTTCGCCGCCACGCTGACCGAGAAGCAGGATCATATCAAGGATCTCGAGGGTGATATTGGCGAGTACGACGGCAGCATCGCCAACCACAAGATCAACCTGCAACAGTTGCAGCGCGACATCGAGAAACTCAAAAGCGAGGCGGCTGACGCCGTGGCCGACGTGATCACATCCAAGGAGGAAACAGAACTGGCCGACATGATCAACGGCATTTCCAAGGATGGCATGGCCAAGGAACTGCAGAACCTGCGTGATCTGCGGCATGAGATGCGGGCCGAGGCGCGGGTTTCCCGGGAGATGGCGGGGACGGACAGCAAGGTGCAGGAGGCGGAGTTCCTCGAGTACGCCCGGAGCAACACGGCCACCGATGAGTTCGACGCATTACTGGGCATGGCCGAGGGAACAGAAGGCGCGGAAACCGCGGCAAGCGA
>QOAX01000290.1 GCA_003972865.1 Verrucomicrobiota bacterium
ACCTCCTCGCTGGTTCGGTAACTAATGTTATTGACGCGGATTTTCTTGGCCCCGGCCTCCCCACGCAACAGGCCGTCGTAAATCCCCTCCAGGCCGTCACAGCCGATGTAGTCCGGTAGCCGATAGCGCAACCGGAACGGGAGCTCCCTGCCGCTGTCCGGGTCATCGTCCCGGCGCAGGTAACCCAGCGTGTGGAACGCCATGTCGCCGTTGGGATAGGTTCGCACCGGGTTGACGGACAAGTCCACGCCCGGAACCGCGTGAGGTTCAACCTGCTCGACGAACCGCGCCACCTGGCCCGGCGAGAGATCCTGCATCACGGCCATCGGCGTGTAGCGGCGCTTGTAGTAGTGGGTGTGGAATTTTTCCCTGTCGAGAACCAGCGGTTGGCCAAGGCGCAGGCTCACCTGCATGGTCAGGTTGCTGACAACCTGGTAACGGGCCTTCCTCCCCAACTCATCCTGCTCGGGCCGGCTCATCCGGCGTCCGGCTTTCAGGCGCATGTAGTGGGTGTAAAACAGCGGGCGCAGCTCATCGATGTACATGTGCACGTCGAACCGCAGCCGGTTCATCGCCAGCGGTTGCTGGTGGCGGTCCAGAATACGCCCTCGGGTGGCCGGAAGGCGCACGGCGCGGATCGATTGGTTTTCCTGGCGATCCCGGTAATCGTTGCCGGCTGACACCTGCAAACGCCAAAGACTCACCGTCAGCAGGAGCATGCAGCACAGGATGAACGCCGTCATCACCCGGATCGGGATGTCCCTGCTGCGTAACTGGTCAAATACAAACACGGTTTCTGTCTCGACTAATGCTTGCCTCTCACGATCTGGCGGTTTTCGTTGGGCCAACGGTTCGGGTCATGCAGCGGGTGCGAAAACCAACGGTCGAGCAACTTGGCCAAGCGATCGAATACCGGGACCGCCACGCCACAGAGCAGCGCATTGACCAGGCACCAAACTCCCATCTGCCAGCCCAGCAACGGGTTGGCGCCCACCAGTTGCAGCAGCCACACCTGAAGCAGCGGCACCGCGGCGCCTGCTGCGGTGCCGAGGTAAAATTGCGCCACCAGTTCATCTCGCAGGATCAACTCTCGAAAGCTGAACACCGCCCACCCGGCGATAAACAACGGCAGCACACTCAGCCCCAGCGGATTGGCCGACAGGCTGTCGAGCCACAGGCCGGTCAGCATGGCGGCGGTGCTCACCTGTCCGGCACCCAGCGTCAGCCCGACGCACACCAATATCGCCGGAGTGAGGTCAGGCTGAAAACCCAGCCACAACCTTGGCCCCTGCCAATGGGACTGCAAGAACACGAGCAGATAAGCCCCGATCAGCAGTCCCAGTGTCTTGTTGATTCTTCCCGTCACGATGCTTCGTTCAAAAATGGGTCTGGGTTAACACCCGAACGGTCTCGAGTTGGTTCAGGTTGGCGTGCAGCTTGACTCGGGCCTCGGTGTACAACCCATCCTTTGATCTCCAAGAATCCACCACTTGGCCAACCGGGATCTCCTTTGGGAAACCTCCGCCCAGCCCGCTGGTGACCACGGCCTGGCCTGGCCGCAACTCGACGTCGTTTGGCAGATAGGTCAATTCCACCACTCTCGGGTCGGAGCTGTATTGTCGCGGGGAAACGATCCCGCCCTGGCTACGAGACTCCTTGAGCAGCGCCGAGAACCGGCAGTTGGGATCCCCGACGAGCAGCACCCACGAGGTCAGCGGCCCCACCTCGGAAATGCGCCCCACCAGTTCGCCCCGGACGGAGATGACTGGCTGGTTGAGGCGAATGTCTTTGTTGCTGCCCAGGTTGATCTTGATCCGCCGCCACCAGTTGAACGGGTCGCGCCCCACGACCCGGGCAAGCCGGGTTTCCCACGGAATCCGCCGCTCCCACTCCACCGCCTCCCGCAATAGTCGGTTCTCCTCCGCAAGCCGGTCGTTGTCGAGTTGCAGATCGGCCACCGTTGGGGACGCTCCCGCCGCTTGGTTTGTGGGGAATGGACCGGGCTGGGTGACGCCAAGTTGGCCAAGCGATTCGAGGGCCGCCTGGCCGGTGGTACTGATACCGATCACGGGCAGAAACAGCCCGCCGATGGCGGACTTGAGCCGCGCCCGGACGCTCTCCGGCATCACCATCAGCAGGAACACGGTCAGGAGCACCGCCCCGACCGCCGTCTGCTGCGATCTGTAAAAAAATCGTTTCATCCCGTCATTCAACGGGACGAACGCACGCTACTCTCCGCTCAAGGAAGCCACTCGCCGCAAAAACTGCAACTCCTCCAGTACCCGCCCCGTCCCCTCGGCCACGGCCGTCAATGGGGAGTCGGCGATATGAACCGGCAGGCCGGTCTCCTCGGCGATCAACTGGTCAATGCCCCTCACGAGGGCGCCACCTCCCGCAACGACGATGCCGCGGTCGACCAGGTCGGCCGAAAGCTCGGGGGGGCATCTCTCCAGCGTCAAGCGGATGGATTCAAGAATGTTGGTTAGCGGCTCCTTCAATGCATCCCGAATTTCCTCGGAGCGAACCGTCATGATCTTCGGCAGGCCCGCACTCAGGTCCCTGCCTTTCACTTCCATCGAAAGTTCCTCTTCCAGCGGATACGCTGAACCGATCGTAATCTTGATTTCCTCTGCTGTGCGTTCGCCTATCATCAAATTGTAGGCGCGCTTCATGTAGGCCATGATCGTGTCGTCAAACTCATCGCCGCCGACACGCAAACTGCGGCTGAACACGATTCCCGCGAGCGAGATAATCGCGATCTCACAGGTACCACCGCCGATATCCACAATCATGTTGCCGGTGGGCTCATGCACTGGGAGCCCCACGCCGATCGCCGCGGCCATCGGCTGCTCAATCAGGTAAACCTCCCTCGCACCGGCATGGATGGCGGAATCCTTCACCGCCCGTTTTTCCACCTCGGTGATCCCTGATGGCACAGCCACCACCACGCGGGGTGCAATCAATTTGCGGTTGTGAACCTTCTGTATGAAGTTTCTCAACATCGCCTCGGTGATCTCGAAGTCGGCTATGACACCGTCCTTCATCGGACGGATGGCCACGATGTTGCCCGGCGTTCGGCCAAGCATCCGTTTCGCCTCCTTGCCCACCGCCAACACGGTGGTCATGCCGGCCTCGATCGCAACCACAGAGGGTTCACGCAACACAATCCCCCTGTCTCGGACATAAACGAGGGAGTTGGCTGTACCCAGATCGATTCCAATATCGTTGGAAAACAGGCCCTTAAAATTACCAAACATGAATAACGCCTAAACGAGTGAATGTACGGTTTGATTAGAGAAACCGTCAAGTGAATACCCATTTCAGCGGCGGAAAAACGGATGCGCTCGATCCCTGAAATCGCGACTTAACGTCGACCGGTCTTGCCCACCGGAATCGTCTCATCCCTAAAAGCAGCCTTTTTTTTCAGCAAATGATGGTCAAAAAAGTTTTTGAGATGCTCATTCAACACGCCACCGCCGACGCCGTGCCCCCCATCGGTCACCGTCAGCAACGCCGTCGGCACGCCGACCGTTTTCAGCGCCGAGTATAAAAGAACAGACTGGTTGTACGGCACCGCCATGTCCTTCGTCCCGTGTATGATCAGGAACGGCGAATCATCCTTGGTCACGTACGAAATGGGGTCGGCTGTTAGGGTTTTCTTTTTGTTGTCCTGAATTGCGCCACCGATCAACAGGCCTTCCGGCGAGTCAGCGGCGTTATGAACAATTCGGCTCTCGAAGTCGTCCATCCGCAGAAAATTCGTCGGCCCAAAATAATCCACCACACAGGTCACCTTTGTGCTTCGATCCGTGTGAGGCCCAATGGAGCCATCCATTGCCTTCACGCCGCTGGAAGTGCCCAGCATCGCGACCAAGTGCCCGCCGGCTGAGGTGCCGTGCACCGCGATTTTGCTGCCATCCAGGCCGTGTTTCTTCGCGTTGGCCTTGAGCCAGCGAATCGCCGCCTTGCAGTCGTGAATCTGCGCCGGCCACTTGGCCTCATTGCTAAGCCGATACCCAATCGACACCCCTGCATACTTTTCCGATTTCAGAAAGCCGTGAATCCGGTTCAACCCTCCGTCCTTGCTCCCCCCACGCCAACCACCGCCATGGATGAAGGCAATCACCGGCAACGGCTTGTCATCGGTGCGCTTGACGGGCAGCGCCAAGTCCAGTGTCTGCCGGGCATTGTCCGTGCCGGCATAGGAAATATTCCGCATCACTTTGTACCCCTTCAGGCTTGGCCGCCGCTGCTGGCGGTTGCCTCGGTCACGAGTCAGATGCGCGACGTGCTCCTTCAGCGAGATAAAGCCGCTTTTATCGGTGTCCACACGTTCGAAGTTGCGCTTGGCCTGATTGGGCAGTTCCTCCTTCGATAGCTTGGCGTCCTTGTTCTTGTCCAAGTCGTGGAACGATTTTTCGTGTCGTGACTCCTGTGCCCAAGCCGCTTGGCCAAGCGCTGCGAGGCATACCACCAACGGGATCAATCGGGAAAAGGTCATGTCGGAACCCTGCCCCTCTTTGCCAAGCCGGGCAAGCCAAGGTTGTCACTCCGTTCTTGCTTCTTCACCACCGCTTGGCTTGGATACCGCGCATGACAAACCTCCGACCGACTCGCCGGTTGTCGTTGGCTATCGCCACCCTGATCGGATTCACCATGAGCGACTCCCCCCTGCCCGCCGCAAACTACGACGAGGCCGAAGTGCCCCGGTACGAACTCCCCGACCCGCTCACGATGCAGAACGGCACCAGGGTTAAATCGGCGAAGGATTGGGTGGAGAAAAGACGCCCTGAGGTGCTTGAACTTTTTCGCAAACACGTATACGGCCGCAGCCCGGAACGCCCGAGCGGACTCAAGTTCAAGGTCATCCAAAATGACACTACCGCGCTCGGCGGCCAGGCGGTCCGGCGCGAGGTGCTCATCACTTTCGCCCGCAATGAGGCAACCCCCGAGGCCACTCTGCTGATCTATCTGCCCAAAGATACCGATGGCCCGGTGCCGGCTTTTCTGACGATCAACTTTGTCGGCAACCACACCCTCCACACAGACCCCGGCATCTCGATCAGCCGCAGTTGGGTGCGTAACAACAAGGATTGGGGAATCGACAACAACCGCGCCGACGAACGCTCCAGGGGATCACGCCGCTCGCGCTGGGCCGTCGAAAAAATCCTCAAGCGCGGCTACGCCCTGGCCACGATCTACTACGGAGATATTGACCCCGACTACGACGACGGCTTTGCCAACGGCATCCACCGCCTTTACCCCAAGCCGAAGCCGGACGAGTGGGGCAGCATCTCCGCCTGGGCGTGGGGCATGAGCCGCTGCCTCGACTACCTCGAGACCGACCGCGACATCAACGCCAAAAAAGTCGCCGTGATGGGCCACTCGCGTCTCGGCAAAACCTCACTCTGGGCCGGCGCGCAGGACGAGCGATTCGCCATGGTCATCTCTAACGACTCCGGTTGCGGCGGCGCGGCGCTGAGCCGGCGTGAGTTCGGCGAGACGGTCAAGCGCATCAACACCAGCTTCCCCCACTGGTTCTGCGACAACTTCACCCAATACAACGACCGTATAAACGACCTGCCGGTGGATCAGCACTTGCTCATCGCCCTGGTCGCGCCGCGCCCCGTTTACATCGCCAGCGCTACCGGAGACCCGTGGGCTGACCCAAAAGGCGAATTCCTCTCCGGCTACCACGCCGCCCCAGTGTACGAGTTGTTCGGCCTAAAAGGCGTCGGCGTGGCCAAGCAGCCAAAAGCCGATCATCCCGTTGGCCATCACATCGGCTACCACCTCCGCACCGGCAAACACGACGTCACCGATTTCGACTGGGAACAATACCTAAACTTCGCCGATCGCCATTTGAAATAGCTTGTCCAAGCTTGGACAAGCGGCACGCACATTCAACAAGCTAAGGAATCATTCTTTGTGCAACGGCTTGGGAAAGAATCCCTACGGGATATTCGGTCGCCGCTTGGCCATCTTGCCACCGTATTTGCGGAGGAGGTCGGCGGTTTCCTTTCTGGCTAAATCCAATGGCGTAAACAGTTCCGGATGCTGGAGTTTCAGGAGAGCAACTCGCCAATAAAAGCCCTGCTAGGATTCTTCCGGCTTGCCTCTAAATCGATATTCTGTGGCCGGTTTTTTCGCTTGGGCAAATGTTGATGACAAGAAACGACAGAAATAACGGCCAAAAGATCAAACGAATCCCCCGTGGTTCAAACAGGATTCGAATTTCGGCATCATCGTACACGATTATTCATCGTTGATCGCCTCGAAGACCTCGGTTGCACCTGTGGGTCCGGGGCATTCTGCAAGACCACACATAATGCTTCCCCCACCGACCGGCAAAGAATGGGCGATGGATGTTCTTTGTGAACAGACAGTTCATTGTCAGTCTGTCGCTACCTCACAGGAACGCACACGGTCGCCAAGGTTCGATTCCTGTGTTTTCAAGTAGTCTTCGATCATACCAACAAACTCGCGCATCCACGGGGACATATCCTTCTTACCCCGGCAAGAGACCAGGTTACCGCAACGAACCACGGGTTCTGGAGTGTATACGGCACCGCAGACTTCGGCGTCAAAACGGCATTTCGGAATGGTCGTTACCGTGCGACCGGACAAGACCTTGGCCGTCGCGAGGATTTCGATGCCATGGCAAATCGAGGCGACGGGTTTCTCTTGTTCAAAGAAGTGTTGGGTCAGATGGATTAATTGTTGGTCGTAGCGCAAGTATTCCGGAGCACGGCCACCGGGAAGTATCAGGCCGACGTAGTTCTCAGGATTGACGTCACGAAAGGCGATGTTGGCTTTCAGATGGTAGCCCTTCCGTTCCTCGGTAATGTCCCAACCTTCGGTCAATTCGTGAATGACGAGATGATAGACCTCTGTTTCCGGCGCCGCGACATCGACTCGGTAGTGTTCTCCAAGGCGATAGAAGGGGAACATCGTGTCGAGAACTTCCGCGCCATCGCCAACGACCACAAGCAACCTGGGGCGGTCCTCATTCTGCGTTACATCGTATTGCAAGCTGGAACGTTGGTTGGCCGAGTCGCCATCGGGAGAGGATGTTCCATGGGTTGTTTCCATCAGTCTTGTTTTTCTTTCCTTGGTATCAGTCGTGAAAACCTTTTTCACCCTCGTCTGCCAATTCAATTCGTGGACTCTCCTGAAGGATGCCGACAGGTCAGGAGAAACGCTGCCAGATCGGCGATTTGTTCGTTCCCGAGAATCACTGAGAAGGTTGCCGGCATGGACGATTGATCCAGTGTTTGCCTCGACTTTATTGATCCGACTTGTATGCGCTCCAAAGTTCCCTGCTGCGTGACGAGCAGAATCACGGAATCCGTCTCCTGCAGGACCGCTCCAAAAACCGTGGAGACATCCGTCTCGATCACCTGCAGGCGGTAGCCCTCGGTGATGACAGCACTGGGTTCGACGATGGATTGAATGATCGTTTTCAAATCGGATCGAAGACCGATTCCGGAAAGGTCCGGCCCCAGATTTTGTCCCTGGCCTTGGATGCGATGGCATATCAGGCAGGCCGCGGCCGTCTTGCTGCCGAAGAAAAGTTCACGACCTCGATCCGCGTCGGCACGTTCCGTCAGAGCCAGAACGGCATCAATCGTCGCCGGTTCGAGCGGAGTCATGGCCACCTCGACTCCCAATTGACTATTCAATTGAAGCAGCCGTCCGAAGAGCCTAGAGTCAGGCTGCTTCGACGCCCTCGCCAACACGCGCTTAACGAGGTCGCTCTGCCCAAGATCCTTCGCGTCGAGCCCAAGCAGTATGTCCAGAATTCGGGTTTGCGTCTGAACGTCTTCACAGGTCTCGAAAATGCGCGACAGGATTCCATCCCAACCCTCCGCTTGATCAAGCGCTGGTAACACGCCCGCGGCGGCCGCCGACTCGGGTTGGGGATCCGTCAGCACCGGCCTGAAGATTACCGTGTAGTTGGACTTGTCGTCATCGCTGCCGTCCGTTGAGTTGCCACCGATGACGAAGGTGTCGCCCTTCTTGAACCGTTCTTGAAACAGGGTAAACCCAGCATCATCGGTGTTTAATTTTGTGTCCGTCCGAGTAAAACGCCCGAGCCATTTGGGTTTGTCCGCTGAGCGTATTCGATCGTCATGCGCTATGAAGACGTCCATTGCGTACAGGGTCGTGAACTTGGCCAAGTCGTCACCCAACGAACCGGCATCCTCATTGCGTGTCATCAGGTAGGTCGCACCTTTGAGATGCTCCGGCACGTCGGTGAACCGGTAACCGCGATCCAAATAAATCTTGGCGCCGGCGTTCAGGCCACCGGCAAAGGCGACCGTTTGCTTGGCTGATGCTACATCGAGCTCGACCACCTTGGCGGCGACTTTCGGGATGTCGATCTTCTCCAAATCGGGCGGGCTCCAGGCGGACGAAAACGGCAACCGGGACAAGGTTTCGATGGCGCGATCCTGTTGATGCTGACCAGAACTTTCTTGCAGCTTGGCGAGCAGGAAGCCGCCAACCTGTTCCGGTGAACTTTGCGCCCGTTTGGCGAGCGAGAGGAGCCCGTTTACGGCGGAGCGACCGAGTTTCTCGTTTCGGCCAAGCGCATCCCAGAGCAGCGGCATGGCGTCGGTCTCTCGCGCCAGTGGCGTAAGAACCAGAGCGCGCTCATCATCTTGGCTCAATCCCTTATAGAAATTTTGAATGTCTCTCCACTCGTCATCCTCTTCATAGGTCGCGCGGGAAAGCATCGTGAGATACAGGTAACGCATCTTTGATGATCGCGCTTCATTTGCCCGCTTCATGAGATCGTCGACGGAGACAGACTGTTCCAGCACGATGCGGGTGGTGCTGTTCGGCATTTTTCGGGGCGACCGAGGATTCATGGCCCAGGTCATCGACCACTGTTGGATTCGAGGATCCGGATCCTTCTCCGCCAACGTCAACACTTCTTCCAAACTCATTTCGTGCCGCTCCAGCAAACCAAGCAGCGCCGCGAGTCGCACATTGGCGCGGTCGTCGCTCAGCAACTGCTTGCGAAAGGCAATATCGCTCAGGTCACGGAGCGCCCCCCACCCGGCGTAGAAAACCAGACGGTCTTCCTCCTGGGCCAACCAGTCGATCAGGGCCGAGCGCAAGTGTGTCTGTTTTGCCTGCCAAATTGCCTGAACGGTCTCAAACCGAAC
>QOAX01000081.1 GCA_003972865.1 Verrucomicrobiota bacterium
CCATCCCCATCCCCATACCCATACCCATACCCATGCCATACATGCCTACAACGCTGTCCTCGTAGCCCTCATCAGCATCGACCTGATTGAACGCCACCACCCAGACGCCAACCTTCTCCCTGGTGAAATCGTGCATTTCTTTCTCGGTGGTGATCATCGCTTGGCGCACCGCCTTCAGGACGTCCGCCCAAAGGAACCGCTCCCCAATCCACTTGTTGAACTGGTCGGCCTCCGATTTGAGGGTTTCCAATTTCCCCACCTCGTCCTGAATGTCCTCGTGGGGGCCTTTGTAAGTCTTATTCAACTCTTCCAGTTCAACCCTCTCCTGCTCCTGGGCGCTGTGCACGGTGTTGTTGAAGTAAACACCCAACCAAACCGCCGCCACCAGGCAGGCTGCCGCACCGTAAAAGTAAGGCTTCTTCCGATCCAAATCCTGCTGCAGACGGGCCGTACCCGGCATCAGGTTCATCTCCAGCGGGCAGTTGGACACCTCGCGGATGGCCAGGCCGACGATCTGGCCGAACGTGTGGCCGACCCTCTCCAACTCGGCAACGTCCACCGTGTCCTGGTCAATCTCCACCCCGATGAACGGGTTGAAGTACTCGATCGGCATGCTGAGTTTCTCCGCGAGGAACTCCGGCAGATACGGCATGATGGTCGCGCCACCGTGCAGGAAGACCCGAACCGGGTTTCCGCCGCCCTGCTGCTTCTGCCAGAACTGCAGCGTCTGGTTCACCTGCACATGCAGACGGGTCATCACCTGCCGGGCAATCTTGGAGAGCGCCGCCTCATGCGGATCCTCCGATTCGGCATACGCGCCGCCCAGGCCGACCAGCCCCTTCTGCAGCTTGATCTCCTCCGCCTGCGAAAAGCGGATCTTCGTTTCCGTCGCAAACTCCTGGGTGATCGAGTTGGCGCCGATGTTGATGGTGCGGATGAAGAATTTCTCGCCCTCGAAAAACAGCGCGTGCGTCGTCTTGGCCCCGATGTCCAGCACCAGCGAGCACCCCTCGAGATCGCCGTAGTTGTATTGGTAGGCGTTGACCAGCGCGGCCTGCGCGGTATCGACCAGTTCCACGTTCACACCCTGTGTCTTGGCCACCTTGATCATCCCGTTCACAACCTCGCTCTTGATTGCGGAGAGCAGCACCTCGATCTCGCCCGACTTGGCCACGCCCATCGTGTAGTGATCCCACGCGGCCTCCTCCAGCGGGAACGGAATGTTCTGCTGCGCCTCGAACTTGATCAGTTGCGCAACTTTCGTCTTGTCGATGGCTGGCAGGCGGATCGGCTTGGACAAGACCTGAAAACCGGGAGCCGCCACGAGGCCGCGCTTGGCCGTGAAGCCGGCCTCCTCCCACAATTCCTGCGCCGCCTTGGCCAGCGCCTTGGGGCGCGCCCTCTCGCTGGAACCCTCCAGCCCCATCGACTTGACCCCGAAACGAAGCAGGCGAACGCCGCCCTCCGCCGTGGGCTCGAACTCGGCGGCACGCAGGGTGCCGGCACCCATGTCAATTGTAAGGAAGGATTTGGAACTCATTTTATTTCAACAGTTTGGACGGCAAACCATGCCAATCCGTTCAACAACGCGCGGCCCCGACGTGGGTTTCACTTCCAGATAAGCGGCCGCGGTTGCTAAAGGAATTGCCCCACAGCGTCAAACAGAAAAACCCGATCTCCAAAAATCGTATCAAAATCCCAGCCAGAAACAAGAAACGAAGCAGCTTAGGCAAAATCCACATCCCGGACGGAAAAGCGCGGGCCAAATCGTGGCCAAGCGCTTGGCCAAGCGGTAAGGAATTATTCACGTTGGGTTTCGATAAAGAGGGGAACGGTGTGTGTCCCTTTCATGAGTTTGTGTCCGCAGATTGCGCAGATTCAAAAAAAGGGAAACTAATCTGCGCAATCTGCGGATAAAGAAAACTTGCAAACACCCCGCTTAGCCAAGCAGGCGCCAACTGCAACTTCAACCCAAGCTCATCGCCCGAAAATAACGCACTTAAAAATAAAATGGATTTTAATGTATTTTAAGTAATAATGATGTTTTTTAAGATTTTTTTGTGGTTTTTTTGGTCTTTTATGAGGCTTTTTATTGATCGGGCTCCGACTCTGTTTGCTCGCTATTTCGGTGGCATTGCGGTTTTTATTTAAGCAACTCGGCGGCTTTGGCTGCGATGTCGGGTTGGCGCATGAGGGCTGTGCCGACGAGTATGGCTTTGGCGCCGCAAGCCTCCAGTCGCTCGACATCCGCGCGGGTGTGGATGCCACTTTCGGCGACGAGCACCTTTTCGGAACCGCCGCTCTCGGCGATGCGCTTGGCCAAGCGCTCGGTGGTGCCGAGATCGACGGTGAAGTTGGCCAAGTCACGGTTGTTGACGCCGATCAAGCGTGCGTCGATGGCCAGGGCGCGGTCAAGTTCCTCCTCGTTGTGCACCTCCACCAACGCGGCCAAGCCGGCGCCGGTGGCCAGGAGATGCAGATGGGCGAGTTGCCGGTCGTCGAGGCAGGCGACGATGAGCAGGATGGCGTCCGCGCCGTGTTCGATCGCCTCGGGCAACTGCCGCTCGTCGATCATGAAATCCTTGCGCAGCAACGGCAGCGCGACCGCCTCGCGGATGGCCCGCAGATGGTCGAGTGATCCCTGAAAAAACTCGCGGTCGGTCAGCACGGAGAGGCAACTCGCGCCGGCTTGCTCGCAGGTCTTTGCGATCGCGACCGGATCGAAGTCCCCGCGAATGACGCCCTCGGACGGTGACGCTTTTTTGACCTCGGCGATGAGGCTGATGTTTCCCCGTTGGGGCTCGAGCAGGCTGCCAATAAAATCGCGCCGGGGGCTGTGTTGTTCAACGTCGGCACACAGCGACTCGACACTCACCGGAGCGTCGGGCAGATGCCCCAGCTCGGTGCGTTTGTGGGCGACGATCTTGTCGAGGATGTTCACGGGTGGCCGACTCCCGCATGGCCAAGCTTACTTGAGCGGCTTGACGCGGATGTTGCGGTAGTGGACGACGCTCTTCGGGTCGTGTGCCTGCAGGGCGAAGGTGCCACTGCCAAGTTTGCGCCCGGGCATCGACTTGAGATGCGGGGCGTTCGGAACCTCTTTCCAGCTTGATGTCACCTTGTCGTTGATCTTGATGGTGATCTTCTTGCCCTTCACTCGAATCTCATAGTCGAACCATTCACCGTCCTTGGCCGGGGCCGGGTTGACATCCTTGACGGCGTAGAGGCCGCCGGACTTTTTCGGGTCGCCGTGGGTGTTGTTCACCTGCGCCTCGAATCCGGCGTCCGGCCAGCCGGAGTCCTGGTATTTGGTGTGGAAATAAATGCCGGAGTTGGCCTTCGGGAAGGTCTTCACCTGGGCACGCAGCACGAAGTTCTTGAAGTTGTGATTCTCGACTTCGCCATCGTAGAAGAGGTGCGCTCGAGGCCCGTCGATGACGATGTTGCCGTCCTTGACCGCGATCGACTTGGGATTCTCCTTGTTGACCTTCCAGCCGTTGAGCGATTTTCCGTCGAACAGGCTGACGAAGCCTTTTTCGCCCTTCTTTTTGCCCTTGGCCTCGTCCGCGCCAATCACCGCCAACGGAGCCACCAACATTGTCACCAGTAGGAACTTGTTCATGGGCCGGGCACTCTAAAGCAAAGCGCCCGCCTGTAAACAGATAAAACAGAAAAGGTTCCGCGCTTGGCCAAGCGTGTCCTTGGGCGGTAGCATTGCGCCGGATGAATTGGTTCTCCTCGAGTCTTCAGGCCAAGCGCCGCTTCTGCACGATGGCACTCCTGCTTGGCCTGTGTGGGTACGGCGCAAGATCGTTTGCACAGCCGCGCATCAATGAGTTCCTAGCTGTGAACAATCGAGGCCTAACCGATAAAGATGGCGAGGAGGCGGACTGGATCGAGATTTACAATCCCAGCGCAAAGGCGGTCTCGCTGAGCGGATGGTCGCTGACCGACGATGCCGAGTCGCCTGACAAGTGGCCTTTTCCAAACTTAACCCTTGGCCCAAGGAAATACCTCGTGGTGTTCGCCTCCGGAAAAGACCGAACGGCGGGGAACGAGCTGCACACCAATTTCAAGCTGAACGGGGACGGGGAATATCTGGCATTGGTGCAACTGGACGGTTCAACTGTAGCCACTGAATTCACGGCGGAGTATCCCGGCCAGCGCGAGAACATTTCCTACGGAGCGGGTGCCGGCGGTAAGCTCCAGTTTTTCGACAAGCCGACCCCAGGGCGGGCCAACGGCAGCGGCTTTGGCGGGTTTGTGGCGGACACCAAGTTCGAACCAAATCGCGGATTTTTCGACGCGCCGTTTCGGGTGACCATCACCGCCGCCACACCGGGCGCAGAGATTCGCTACACGCTCGACGGCAGCAAGCCGACAGCGACCAGGGGCAAGGTTTACGCGGGGCCAATCGCCATCGACACGACCGCCACGCTGCGGGCGGCGGCGTTCAAGTCCGGCCTGCGCGCCAGCAACGTGGACACCCACACCTACCTGTTCGCGGAGGACATCATCCGGCAACCGGCCAAGCCGGCCGGCTTTCCCACCACATGGAACGGCCACCCCGCCGACTACGAAATGGATCCGGCGGTGGTGAACGATCGCAAGTACAAGGGCCGCGTGGCCAGTGCGCTCAAGTCGATCCCCTCGCTGTCGCTCGTGCTGAACCGGGACGACTTTTTCAAGAACGGCCAAGGTATCTATCCGAAGGGCGAGGGCGTCGAGAAGGCCACTTCGGTGGAATTGATTTACCCTGATACAACGGACAGTGTCCAGGCTGATGGATCTGTGCAAATCGTCGGGGGCAGCAGCACCGGCCGCTGGAAGGTGGACAAGCTCTCCATGCGGCTGAAGTTCACCTCGCGATTCGGTGACTCCAGTTTCCGACACCCGCTTTTCGGGAAGGATGCTGCGTCCCGGTTTGACACCTTGGTGGTGGACGCCCGGCTGAACAACGTCTGGTCCTACGGCGGTGGTTCCGGTCCCAGCGACCAGAGGCGCCGCGGACAGAACACCCGCGACCAGTTCGTGGCCGACCTCCAAAACCAAATGGGTGGCTTTGCCCCACATGGCATCCATGTGCACGTCTATGTCAACGGCCTTTACTGGGGCCTCCATACCCTGCACGAGCGACCCGACGAGCACTTCGCCGCCCACTACCTGGGCGGGAGCAAGGAGGATTACGACGTGATGAAGCACCGCAAATCCACCGTGGTTAGCGGGAACAGCCGCAGCTACAACGCCCTCATTGCAGCCACCTCCAAAAACCTGTCCGGCGCCTCAGCCCATGCCGCAGTTCAGCAGCAGCTTGATGTCACCAACTTTATCGACTACATGCTGGTGAACTTCTACGTCGGTAACACCGACTGGTCGCACCAGAACTGGTATGCCTCCTTCAACCGCAACAGTTCCAAGGGCCGCTGGCGGTTCCACAGTTGGGACGCTGAACATGTGCTCAAGGGGATCAACGACAATTCTGTCACAAAAAACAATGCGGACAGCCCGACAGGCTTTCACCAGAGACTGAAACGCAATGGGGAATACCAGATATTGTTTGGAGACAGGATTCATCGACACTTTTTCAACGACGGCGTGTTGACCCCGGAAAAGGCGGCCGCAACCTACCAGGCGCGGCTCGACAGTATTGATGAGGCAATTGTCGCCGAGTCTGCGCGCTGGGGGGACAACCAGCGTGCAACACCCTTCACCCGCGACAAGGAATGGGTCGCTGAGAAAAACAGGCTGCTCAAACAGTATTTTCCCAGACGGACCGGCATCGTCCTCAGCCAATTGCAATCTCAAAAACTTTATCCCTCGCTCGCCGCACCAACGTTGAGTCAACACGGTGGACCGGTCCCAACCGGTTTCAATCTCACGTTAAAGGCATCCAAGGGGGAGATATTCTTCACGCTGGATGGAAGCGATCCACGACTTCCAGGGGGCGCCCTGTCCGAATCCGCAAATCGATACAGCAAGCCTCTGCCCATTGAGGGCACCGCCCGGATAAAGTCCCGGGTGAGACACCAGAATCAATGGAGCGCCCTGGCCGAGGCCCGGTTTGTCGTTGAAGGTTCCCTGGAGAAACTACTGATCACCGAGGTGATGTACCACCCGCTCCGTGGCGAGTCCGAGTTCCTCGAATTGAAAAATACCGGGGCAACGGCTCTGGATCTCAGCGGCGTGCAGATCAGCGAAGGCATCCGGTTCACATTTCCGGCGGGCTCCCAACTCGATCCCGGCGCCTTTGTCGTGCTGGCCGAAAATGCTGAAGCCTTCAATGAACAATACCCCGGCCTGGCACTGGGAGGCGTGTACGACGGACGCCTCTCAAACGGCTCAGAAAAGATCGAGTTGATCGACAGCTTGGGCAAGCCCTTCCTCAGCCTGACCTATACCGACCAGCCGCCCTGGCCCTCGACCGCGGACGGTCGCGGCTTTTCCCTCGTGCCCAAGCTGTCCGATCCAGACACCGACCCGAATGATCCTGGCAACTGGCGTGCCAGCGCCACCCCAGGCGGGTCACCGGGGCGCAACGATTTGCCCACGGACATCAAGCCGGCATGGATCACCGAGGTGCTGGCCCACAGCGATCCCCCCGCCGTGGACTCCGTTGAAATTCACAATCCCAACACCACTGCCGTGGATCTCAGCCATTGGCTGCTCACCGATGACTGGAGTGAGCCTGCGAAATATGCCATACCCAAGGGCACAATCCTTCCTCCGGGAGGCTACATCGTTTTCTCCGAGGAACAGTTCAACGCCAATCACAGAGGGTTTGCCCTCGATTCCCATGGTGATCAGATTTTTCTGTTTTCCGCTCAAGCCGGCGGCAAGCTCACCGGGTTTTCCGATGGGTTTACCTTTGGGGCTTCGGAAAACGGCGTGACTTTCGGCAGGCTCGTGACGGCCAGCGGCCAGGCCCAATATCCTGCCCAGGCGAGACCGACACTGGGCCTCCCCAACGCCGGCCCTAAAGTGGGACCGGTCGTCATCACCGAGATTCATTATCATCCGGAAGAAGACACCGGGCCGGAATTCGTGGAGTTCAAGAACATCACGAAACATCCGGTTCCGCTGTATGATCCGCAGCACCCCCGGAACACCTGGCGCGTGGGAGGAATTGACTTCCAGTTTCCAACGGGCACATCCATCCACCCGGGCGGGTTGCTGATCATCACCAATGCCGACCCGTCTGATTTTGGTTCGCATTACGCGATCCCTGACGATGTGCCGGTACTGGGGCCGTTCCTGGGAACCCTTCAGGATAGCGGAGAACGCCTCGAGTTGTTGAAGCCGGACGAACCGGACACGGGTTCTGACGGCAGTGTAATTGTCCCCTACATTGTCATAGACGCGGTACGCTACGACGATAACCCACCCTGGCCGTCTGAACCTGACGGGAACGGTCCGTCGCTGGAGAAACTCAAGCCGGAGCGTCACGGCAATGATTACGCCAATTGGCGGTCCAGCCCGGGCGGACCATCCCCCGGCGTGGAAAACATGGGCAACCGTCCGCCCAGAGCCTTGGCCGGGGTGGACCAGTTCATCGAGACGGAATCGCTTCCGGTGTCTGTTGCCCTGTCCGGTCTTGTTCGTGACGATGCAAACCCGGATTTTCCGACCGTCAAAACCGGGTGGACTCTCTCCAATAAACAAACAACCGTTTTGTTTGCCAACAGCGGCCAACTGCAAACCACCGCTCACTTGTTCGGGCTTGGGAAACACACCTTTCGTCTCACGGCGGATGACGGTCAATACACCGTCTCGGATGAATTCACCGTGGAGATCAAGCGCGCGCCAATGGAACGAACCATCATCGCGGACGGTTCGGTATGGCGCTATCTCGACAACGGCTCCAACCAGGGCACGAAATGGCGCGCCCGCCTGTTCAACGACAGCAACTGGAGCACCGGCCCGGCACAACTTGGCTACGGCGACGGTGACGAGAAAACCAAGTTGAGCTTTGGCGGCAACAGCAGCAACAAGCACGTCACCACCTACTTTCGGCATTCCTTCGAGGTCACCAACCCCGCCGGCGTGACCTCGCTCGAGGCGGCCCTTGTGCGCGATGACGGCGCGGTAGCCTACCTCAACGGAAAGGAAATCCTCAGGAGCAACATGCCCCAGGGCAATGTCAGATACAACACGTTCGCCTCGCTCACAGTGGGGGGAGACGAGGAATCGGCGTTTCACCCGTTTACTGTCGATCCCGCCCTGCTGGTGGAGGGTAAGAACGTGATCGCCGTGGAAGTGCACCAAACCAGCCGAACCTCGAGTGACATCGGCTTCGATTTTAAATTGCGTGGAAAGGGCTCGGGTGACAACCAGCCGCCAAAGGTTCTTCCCTTCATCGAACTGACCCTTGCCTGGCCGTCACGCATCAAACTTGAGGTCCAGGTGAGCGATGATGCCCTGCCATCAACCCCGGGCCAGCTGGCCATGCGCTGGAAGCTCAAGTCGGGACCGGGCACCGTGACCCTCATCGATGACAGGCTGGGCATGACCGCGCCCATGCACATCGGCCATTCGCGACGTCACCGGGGCGCAACCGCTGCGTCGTTCAGCGAACCTGGAACCTATGTGCTCACCTTTGTTGCAGACGACGGCGAGGAACAGACGATGGAAGAGTTGGTGATCCACGCCGAGGGCGACTCCTTCGCGGCCTGGCGGCACGCCCACTTCACGGCGGCAGAACTTGGCCAAGCGCTTGTCTCCGGCGCTGATGCCGATCCGGACAACGACGGCATGCGCAACCACGCCGAGTACATCGCAGGCACCCGGCCAAAAGACGCCCAGCGCCGGCTGCACATCGGGTCGACGGAACTGGACGCCACCGGCGGGCGGTTGACGGTTCATTTTCACACGGCGCCGCAGCGCCGCTATCGCCTCCTGCGAAGCGGGTCGGTGCTTGGCCCGTGGGAACCGGTCGGTGAACTCCCCGCCCCGCCGAACGGGGGCCCGGCAGCGTTCGTCGTGCCGCTTGGCCAGGCGCCGGGGCCGGG
>QOAX01000189.1 GCA_003972865.1 Verrucomicrobiota bacterium
GAGTCGGTCCGCCCGGCCGCGCGGCGTCCAGCCCTTGGCCGACTGGCCGTCAAACAATGGCACCCAGCCGCCCTTGGCCAGGGGGGCAGTGGCCGGTTGGTATCCGGCGACGTTCATCGGGATGCGGTACAGGCCGCCGCCGGCCGTGACGTAAAGCACGTTGGCTTCCGTGCCGGTGCCGAAACAGCAGTTGGTCGGCAGCGTCTCGGTCGGGATGTAGGCCAGTTCCCGGCCGGTGGCGGTGTAAACCACAATGCCGAATCGGCTCGCCGAGCGCACGGCGGCGTATAGGTTTCCCTGCACGTCAACCGTCATGCCGTCGATGCCGGCCTCGTCGCCGAAATCGACGAGCACTTTTTTCGGCCCCAGGCCGCCGTTGCCGCGAAGCGCGAACGAGTTCAGTGTCATTCGGCCGTCCGGGGCGTTGTTGGTCTCGGCGACGTAGAGTGTCCTGCCGTCCGTCGACAGGGCCAGCCCGTTGGGTTTCTCGACTTGATCCGCGCCGATGGCCAGCTTCACGGAACCGTCCGCTGGGTCGTACCGGTAAACGGCCATCTGGTCCTGCTCCTCTTTTTCGTCGCCGACGTATCGGGGATCGCTGAAGTAAATTTTCCCGTCGGGCATAATCACGAGGTCGTTGGGCGAGAGGTAGCGGCCGCCGTTGAAACGCTCGGTGAGCACTTTCAGCTTACCGCCGGGCAAAATCTCGCATAGCGCCATGCGGCCGTTGTTTGCGCCGCAGCAGGCGATAAGCCGGCCGGTGCGGTCGAACATCAGCCCGTTGCTTTTGCCGGAGGCAGCACAGTGGACGGTGGTTTTGCCGGTCCTGGGATCAAACCTGTGAACCTGGCCGGAGGTGCCTTCGCCGCTGGGGATGTCGCTGAAGTACACCGAGCCGTCGGCAGCGACCGCGACGCCCTCGGTGAACTCGCCCTGGTTCCACAGTTCCTCGAGTCGCGAACCCGACGGCAAAATAGACGGGCTGCCGCTTGGCTTGGCCGGCTCGGCCCAGGCCAGGCGCGGCGCGGCGGCAAGGGCCAGAAGGAGGCAGATCGCAAAACGAATTGGCATGCGGAAAAACTGACAGGCCAGGTGCCCGGAGGCAAACACGCAGGCGGTTCACTCGCTGGCCCGTACCCGCCAGCGCTCGTCGAAAAAACCGGCCGCCGCGACACAGTTGGGGTCGCCGGCGTTGTACGGCTGGCGCATGTCCACCAGCGCCCAGTCCGGCAGCTTGGGCGTCTGGGTGGCGTTGCTCATGTGGCCGAACCGGCTGAAGGTGAAGCCGGAGTTGAGCACGACATACCGCTTGGGATTGAGCGGGTTCGGGTAAATCAACACCGGCGCGTGCGTTGCCGACTCCGCTTCCGCCTGGCCAAGCCGCACCGTTGTTTCACTCCAGCCAAGCGGCAGTTGGTCGATGACGCGGGCGATGGTTGAGTTGCTTTGCGGGTCGCCCCAGAGAATGAGGTTGCAGTCGGCGATGTCGGCGTCGGTTATGTCGTTGTCGTCCTTGACGAGCGGCTTGGCGCGGAACTGCAGTTCCCAGTCGGACAGCGCCTGGGCAAGCTGCGCCGCGGTCCACTTGTCGGCCAGCGGACTCACCGCCGGGCCGGTCGGGCGCACCATCAGAAACCGGTTCATGAACGCGTCGTCGATCGGCCCCTGCAGGCCGGGGCGCTTGGCCAAGCCGGCGAACTTGAACCGGCCGACGGCCCGCCACTTGCCGAGAGCGTTCACGAAAAGCGCCTCCCACGAGCGGTCGGTGCGGACGCGCGCGCCGGTCAGTTCGTCTCCGTCAATGACGACGGTCGGGTTGCCGTTGGGGCGCAGCGGGCAAAACCCGGAGGGCATGGACAACACCAGGCGCGAGACGTTATCGGTGTCCACCTCGACGCGTTCGTCGCTGGTGAGGCGCGCCTTGACGCGGGCCGGTTTCCAGTGTGCTTCCAGCCCGTCAACTTGGATCCAACCTTGGCGATTGTAGCGTAGTGTCCGCGTGACCAGTCGCACTTCGGTTGGCACCGGGTTGCGGCCCTTGGCGGCGGCGGCGTTGATGCGCTCGTCGATCTCCGCCCTGGCTGCCGGGTGATATTTGTGGCCGGTGTCCGGGCCGATCACGTGGCGCAGGGCCAAGCCTTCGTCGGCCAAGTGGCGTTCCATGATATCTGCGGCTTGCTTCTGTTTATCGACCTCGCCGCTGTACGCAACGGTGGCGGTGTTGAATAGGTTGCCGGCGTATTTCGTGGCGTCATAAAGTCCCCAAAGCGCCTGCTCGTAGGTGGGTGGCATCGCGTTTTTCCGGGCCAAGCCAAGGTACTCGAGCGACTCGGCAAAACCGGCTCCCGGCGCGACAGCCACCCAGTCGCCGGCGAGGTGGGTGCCCAAATGCCAGCAACCGCCGCCGCCCATCGAGAAGCCGCGGACACTCACCCGGTTGCCGTCCACGGGATACTGCGTTTTCGCGTGCGCGAGCGCCTCGAGTACATCGACTTCGCCGGCGAATTTGAACGCGTTGCAGAACCGGCCGTACGGGTGGAGGACGATCGTGTCGGGTGGAGTGAACTGCCCGGTGGAGGTGCGGCGTTGCTGGATGAATTTGAGTTCGCTCAGCTTGTTGTCGCGGCCGTGCAGCCAGATGTCGAGTCGGCGTTTGCGCCACGGGTCGGTGGAGAAGGACTGCGGGATCACCAGTCCGTACGGCTGCACTGAGTCGTCGAGCCGGGAAACGTAGCCGCGCACGACGAGGCCGGTGGCGCGTGTCCACGGCGTCCTGCCCTTGGCCAGGTGAGCGGCGCGTTCGCTGCCAGCGACGAGCAACTCCTCGGCGGTTTCGAGTTCGCTCTGCCTGAAAAAGATTTGGTGCTTCAGCGCCCAGTCAACGGCCTTGTGAATGACCTGCACGTCGGGGAGGTAACGGAGCAGCGGCGGCGTGTCGGCGTGCTGCTTGGCCAAGGCGTCGATCGCTTGGCCAAGCGCGTTGGTGTGGGCGCGGAGTTGGGTGTGGACATCCCCCGGAAGCTCAATGCCGGGGGCCGGGACGCGAGGGGTCTTGGCAACGAGCGGCTTGGCCGGTTCATCCGCTTGGCCAAGCGCGGCGGCGGCGAGGCCAAGCGCCACGATGATGCTTGCCGAGATGCGGTGGGTGATTGAAAAATCAGTTGATTGGTTGGATGGCATCGCCATTTTTGATGGTGCCGGATTGAACGACAACGGCTAGGACGCCTTGTTTGTCGTTTGTCATGCGTTCGCGCAGGCCGGGTGCGATCTCGTCCATCTTGTGGCAGGGATCGCGCGGCGCGGCGATGTGTAGCACTGCCCCGCCGACGCGGACGTCGCGGCCGGCCAGCGGCACGAGGTTGATGCCCTCGGTCTCTATGTTGGAGCGAACCCGGCCGGCAGCGATGCCTGGCAGGCCCAGTGCGCTGGCGTGCTCGGCGATTTGCTCCCGTTCGATCAGGGTTACCTGCCGCTGGGTTGGCTGGTCGGTGGAGCGGGATTGGCGTTGCCAGTAGCGGATGTTGCCGACGATGCCGGCGTCGGTCTCGACCTCGATAGAGTCGGCCGGCAGCATTGGTTCGCCCGCGACCGGCGGATGCAGGTGCAGCGAGGCTACGCGGCCGCGCGACTGATTTTCCGGATGGGCAGCCACGCGGCGGAGTCTGGCGGCAAAGCCACCCGGGCGCAACCGGCAAGCGGCGGGGGCGTCAGTTGAGGATGCGGCTGCCCTCGGAGAGGAAAATTCCCTTGAAATTCATCTCGAGTGCCTGGGCGTTGGTGGCCTTCTCGAGTGCTTCCTCCTTGGTGATGATGTCGTCCTTGACCAGTTGGAACAGGGACTGGTTGAAGTTCTGCATGCCGTCTTCGGTGCCGGTCTCGATGGCGACGTGGAGTTTCTCGAGTCGGTTCTCGATGATCAACTTGGTCACGGTGAGGGTGTTGATCATGATCTCGACGGCCGGGATCACTCTGCCATCCTTTCGCACCGTCATGCGCTGCACGATGATGGCCTTGAGGGTGCCGACCATCTGCTTGCGGACCTGCTCCCGGTCGGCGGCGGGGAAAAAGTCCAGCACGCGCGAGATGGATTGCGGCGCGTCGATAGTGTGCAGGGTGGACAGAACCAAATGCCCGGTGTCGGCCGCGCTCATTGCGGCGCGAAAGCTGGTGGCGTCGCGCATCTCCCCGATCATGATCACATCGGGATCCTGCCTCATGACGTGCTTGAGGCTGTGCTGGTACGATGGTGTGTCGAGCCCGACTTCGCGTTGCTCGATGATGCATTGTCTGTCCTTGAACACATACTCGACCGGGTCTTCAATGGTGATGATGTGCCGCTTCTGGGTGGTGTTGATGTGGTCGATCATCCCGGCGAGGGTGGTGGACTTGCCGCAGCCGGTTGTTCCGGCCACTATCACGATGCCGCGGTGCTCCTCGGCGATGGACTTGATGATCTTCGGCAGGCCAAGGCTGTCGATGTTCGGGACCTCGGCGACGACGTGGCGCATGGCGAGGCACCATTTCCCTAGATGTTGATAGCAGTTCGTCCGGAAACGGCCAATGCCGGGCACATGGTAGGAAAAGTCGATTTCACGATCCTCCTCCAGTCGCTGCGTGAAATGCCCGGGAACAATGTTGTCGATGATGTTGCTCAGCCATTGCTCGTCCGGCTGCTGGTTCATCTCGGTCTCCACCAACTGGCTGTTGATGCGGCAAACCACCGGAGCGTCTGCCTTGATGTGGACATCGGAAGCGCCGCCTTCGACGGCGGTTTTCAGGATTTTGTGAAACAGATCCATCTTAACAGAGCCGGGGAGACAATCAGGAATGCGTTGCCCCGGCAAGCGTCAAAAACAGCGCTTGGCCAAGCGGAGGATCACCACTCAATAACGGCCGCACCCCAGGTCAGTCCGGCGCCGAAGACGAGCAGCAGGATCAGGTCGCCGCGTTCCACTTGCCCCTGCTCAACCGCCTCGTCCAGCGCGATGGCCACCGAGGCGGCGGAGGTGTTGCCGTAGCGCTGCAGGTTGCTAAAGACCTGGTCTTCACGGGCACCCAGGCGGTCGCCCACGGCATTGAGGATGCGCATGTTGGCCTGATGAGGGATGATGCACTTGATGCGGTCAATCTCGAGTTCGCACCGGGCCAGGGCCTCCCGGGCGGCGGTGGTCATCGCCGTGACAGCATTCTTGAACACTTCCTGCCCGTCCATCTTGAGGTAGTGCAGCCGGTCGGAAACGGATTGGCTCGTGGCCGGGTGCAGGCAGCCACCGCCCGGCTGTGAGAGGATCGATGCCTTCCGGCCGTCGGCCCCCATGCAGGCGGTCAGCAGGCCGTGGGTGTTTTCGCGGTTCTGTAGCACGGCCGCGCCCGCGCCGTCGCCGAAGAGGACGCAGGTGTTGCGATCCTCCCAGTCCACGATGGAGGAGAGTTTCTCCGCGCCGATCACCAGTACGGTGTCGTACGTGCGCGACATGATGAACTGCTGCCCGATCTCGAGGCCGTAAACGAATCCGGAGCAGGCTGCCTCCACGTCGAAGGCCGCCGCGTTGTGAGCGCCGATTTTCTCCTGCACAAGACAGGCGGTGGCGGGGAAGGGCATGTCCGGCGTGATGGTGGCCAGGATGATCAGCTCCACATCGGCGGGATCGACCTCCGCCCGCTCAAGCGCGCGCTGCGCCGCCCGGGTGGCCATGTCGGAGGTGTACTCGTCGTCTGCGGCGATGCGGCGTTCCCGGATGCCGGTGCGCGAGGTGATCCAGTCGTCGGTCGTGTCCACCAATTTCTCGAGGTCGGCGTTGGTCAGCACTTTTTCCGGCACGTAGGAGCCGACGGCGGAGATGGAGCAGGTGCGGCCAACGAAGTCGTGCTCGGCACGCGGATTCTTGATCGCGGGATTGGTCATGCCTGTGCAACGGCCGGCTCCGGCCTGGCTTCGGCCAGTTTGGCGTTGGCTCTGGCCACGGCGTCGATGATGTGCTCGTTGATGTGGTGATCCAGAGCCTCGACGGAGTGCTGCACCGCGTTGCGGATGGCCCGGGCGCTGGCTGAGCCGTGGCAGATGGTCACGATGCCGTTGACGCCCAGCAGGGGCGCGCCGCCGTAGCTCTCCGTGTCGATCCGGTTTTTCAGGGAACGAAACGCATTCTTGGAGAGGGCCGCGCCGATTTTCCGGATGGGCGTGGCGGTGAGTTCATCGCGCAGCCAGCTCATCATGCGCAGAGCCAGGCTCTCGCATGTCTTGAGGACGACGTTGCCGACAAAACCGTTGCAGACCACGACGTCGAGTTCCTCGCTGAACAGGTCGTGCCCCTCCACGTTGCCGACAAAATTCAGGTCGAGCCCCTGGCACTGTTTTAACGTCTCCTGTGTCAGGTCATTGCCCTTGCCCTCCTCGGTGCCGACGCTCAACAGCCCCACCTGTGGCCGGCTCTTCCCGAGCACTTCGCGGGCGTAAATGTCCCCCATGATGGCATAGTGCATCAGGTGCCGGGGCTTGCCCTCGACGTTCGCCCCGGCATCAAGCAGGACGAAGTTGCCAGTCTTGGTGGGCATCACGGCGGCGATGCCCGGGCGATCCACGCCGGGCAGGGTGCGCAGCTTGATGGAGGCAGCAGCGACCAAGCCCCCTGTATTCCCAGCGGAGAGGATGGCGTCGGCCTGGCCCTGCTTGACCAGGTCCATGGCCATGGCCATGGAGCAGTTTTTTTTGCGGCGCAATCCCTCGACCGGTTTTTCCTCCATCGAGAGCACCTCCGGCGAGTGCACCACCTCGATGCGTGCGGCGAGATGCCCCGCTTGGCCAAGCGCGGGGCGGATGGCGTCCTCGTCGCCGACGAGGTACATGGTGCGGATGTGGTCGTGATCCCCGAGCGCCCGTAGCAGGCCGTCTATGATGACGGCGCAACCGCCGTCCCCGCCCATGACATCCGCCGCGATTCTCATAAGGTAACAGGCGCGACCCGGCTGGCAGCGCCCTGGTTTTGGGAATGAGTCAGGCGCCGACCTCGACGCTGATGATTTGTTTGCCCTTGTAATGTCCGCACTCCGGGCAGGCGCGGTGGCGTTGGTAGCCCAGATGGTCGCACTGCGGGCAGTTGTCCAACTGCGGCGGGTGGAACTTGCTGTTGCTGGCGCGGCGCTTTCGGACGCGGCTCTTGGATGACCTGATTTTCGGTACTGCCATAAAGTTACTCCCCTATTCGAGTTTCAGATTGTCGAGTTTGGACCAAACAGAGGCTTCACTCGGTTCGCCGCAAGCCTCCTTGATTTTGAGTGGTTTGCCGTCCCCCCCGGTCCATTTGGGGGATCCGCCGCACCCGGGTTCGCACAACGGATGTTGCGGAAAAGCGAGGAAAGTATCTTCACGCAGGTAAGGCGTCAAGTCCGCTGAAACGTTGATCAACTCTATTTTTTCCTCCCCGGCCAGCGGGAGCAGGCAGCTCCATTCCGGCAACTCCACGCGGTGCACGAACGGCCGCAGACACCGGGCGCATTCACACTGGAGGCGCATGGTGAGCCGGCCCCGGAGCAGGATGTTGTCCCCGGCCCGCTCCGCCGTAAGATCGTAGTCCAGTGGCTCGTCCGCCTCGACCAACTCGTCGAGCGTCTCCATGTCCAGTTCCTCCGGCGAAAGCTCTCCCCTGAGCCGGACGGGGCCTTTGGCCAGGGTTTCGATGTTCAGGAGCAGTGGCATGGTGTCGACGGGGTTGCGCGGCGCGCTTGGCCAATTGGATTGGACAGCGGCCCGGCCGAAGAGTTCAATTTGCGCCCGCTTGGCCAAGCTTCCCCGCCAGCGCCTCCCTGACCTCGGGGGTGACAAACGCGGAGACGTCACCGCCCAGGGTGGCAATCTCCTTGACCAGTTGCGAGCTGAGGAAGGAGTACGAGGCCCGGGGCATCATGAACAGCGTCTCCACCTTCTCGTTGAGTTTGCGGTTCATCAGCGCCATTTGAAACTCGTATTCAAAGTCGGACAAGGCCCGCAGCCCGCGGATCACCGCGTGGCCGGACTGCTGCTCCACGTACTCCACGAGCAACCCCTCGAAGATGTCCGATGAGACATTGGTCAGTTCGGTGGTGGAATGCTCAATCAGCGTCTTTCGCTCGACCGGGGAGAACAGCGGCTGCTTGCCCCCGTTGCGCGCCACAGCCACCACCACCTTGTCAAACAAACGGGCCGCCCGCTGGATGACATCGAGGTGGCCGTTGGTCAGGGGATCGAAGCTGCCGGGATAAATGACCGTTTTCAAGGGCGGAACTCTAGCAGATGCGTGTTAAAAAAAGAACCCGGACAATCGTCCGGGCTCCCAAGAATTTATCCGTTGAAAACAGACTGCGATCAGCCGCCGGTTATTCTATGGGTGATTCCACCGGTGGGGTCGGGGGCACCACGATCGGCGGTGGAGGAATCGCGCCTTCCACAACCTCCACGGGCGGCGGCACGAACGCAATTAGATCGACCTTGCCAAAATCCGCATCGGGATCCTTCGGCTTGATGATCACCTCGACCCGGAACGGGGTTGAGGGGTCGCCTGTTGGCACCACCGTGGTGATGATGTCCACCTCGTCGGCGCTCAGTGTCTCTCCGTTGATCTCGAAATTATCCAGATTGCCGAACTGCTCCTCGATGGTGGCGATGTAGATTTCGGCCTCGTCCGCCGTGAACCCGTCAGTCGTGATATTGATCGACTTGGCGGAACCGGATTCATCGACAATGGTAATCAAGCTGGGCGCCTTCATTGGGGCCACGAGATCCACATCCACGGAGACCGAGGCACCTCCCGACGTGGGGATCGCCACCGACACCGGCACGGCGTTGGCCCCGGCAATATCAGCTGCGGCAAACGGGGTGTCCGTCTTGGATTTGATAACCAGCTTTTTGCCTCCACCGACGGATTCCTCCACCACGATAATCGCGTCATTGTCGCTGATGACTACACCACCCACGC
>QOAX01000208.1 GCA_003972865.1 Verrucomicrobiota bacterium
CCACCGGCACGCCCAGGCCGGCGAGCGTTTTGCCGAACCAGCGGAAGTCCTCCGCGCTGAGTTTCTGATTGCAGAGCGGGTCGCCGGCGTAAGCGTCGAACCCGGCGGAGACGATCACGAGGTCGGGGCCGTACGCCTTCAGATCGGCGACGGCGCGCTCGGCGATCTTTCGGTAATCCTCGCGCGGCAGACCGGGCCGGGCGGTGTAGTTGCGGCAGTTGTCGAACGACTCGGTGCCGGTGCCGGGGTAGGCGGGGTGTTGGTGGATGGAAAAGAACGCCACACCATCACGCTTGGCCAAAATGTCCTCGGTGCCGTTGCCGTGATGCACGTCGAAGTCAAACACGGCGATTTTTTTCGAGCCGGTTGCCTTGGCCTCGAGCGCGGCGATTGCCACCGAGCCGAGGTAGCAAAACCCCATCGCGCGTTCCTTGGTGGCGTGATGGCCCGGCGGACGCAACAGGCTGAAGTTCGGCTTGCCGGCCCTGGCGAGCTCGACCGCCTTGAGTGCGCCGCCGGCGCTGCGCAGGGCGTGGTCGCGGATGCCCTCGTGGTAGGCGGTGTCGCCGTCGAAGTCGTGCGGCTCGGCCAGTCGCTGAAAGTGGTTGGTCGAGTGGGCGCGCAGCACCCTGGCCTTGGGCGCGGGCTCCGGCTTGTGCCACTCAAGCTTGAGGCCGGTTTGTGCCTTGAGTTTCTTGACCGGGCCGCTGACGCGTAACGGCCGCTCCGGGTGACCGGGCGAGTGGTAGGCGGTGCAGCGTTCGTCGGTGATGATGGTCATTTCACTGAGGGGGTAAGTTAGCGCTTGGCCAAGCGAATGAAAAGCATCCGTCCGTTAATTTGCATTTGCGCTGCTTGGCCAGGCGGGGCAGTCTTCGGCCTTCCAATGATGACAACGTTTCTCATCCTTGGCCCCTTTGTTATTGTGTGGGCGGTTGCGGCGCTTTTTTATGCGCTGGGCCACCGCCGTGCGCGGCAGGTGCGACTCGACGAGATCACCTTCGCGCGCAGCGTGCGGCAGCGGCTGGTGCCGTCGGTCTTCAGCCGGCCGCTCACTTGGCTGGCGGTCCGGTCGCGTAACCCGGAGGATGTCGCCCGCTCGATGGGCCTTGGCGACCTGCATCCGTGCGCCTGTGCCGAGGCGCTGGCCGATCCCGATGCCGGGCGGCTGTTTGTCTCGCCGCCGGTCAATGGCTGGGTGGTGGTCATGGGGGGGCCGTTGCCCGACCCCTCGGAGGACATCGACGCCTGCTACCGGTTTCTCGCCGACATGAGCGGGCGGCTGGGCCATCTGCAGTTTTTTCACGGCAACCCGGCGCTGGGCCACCATGCCTGGGCCAGGCTGATCGAGCGGAAGGTCATCCGGGCCTACGCGTGGACCGGCGAGACGGCCTGGAACCAGGGCAAGCCGACGCGGGCCGAGCAGAAGACCGGCATGTGCTGTTTTGACTATCTTGCGGCTGGCGATGAGGAATCTTATCAGCAGTGGGAGATTGTCGGCGCGAACGTGGATCGGCTGCCGGTGCTGGCCTCGATCTGGAGCGTGGACCCGGTGGTGTTCGAGGACGCGGCAATGCGGTTGAAGCCGGGCTGGACCGGCCGTTTGCCGGTGCGCCGTTCCGAGATCAATTGACCGCCACCTGGCCAAGCGCTCCCGATGACGCCCGACGAATGCCCGAACTGCGGCGCGGATCTTCCGGCCAAGGCGCGCGCCTGCCCCGAGTGCGGCGCCTGCCCGGACACTGGCTGGGCCGACGAGGCGCAATACGAGTCCACCCACCTGCCGGAGGAGGAGTTCGACTACGACGACTTTGTGACGCGGGAGTTTGGGCAGGGCGGGCGGCCGAGGGGCAAACGCCTGCACTGGCTCTGGGTTGGGGCGGCCATCCTGCTGATTCTGTTTTTCCTGACGCGCGCCTGGTGAGTGATTGCGGGCTTTACAAACCGCCCCCGGGCTCGCAGGGTTTCGGGCGTTGTTGATGAGGTGGTTTTGTTTCATTGGTGCGTGTCTTTCCCTGTTGGCGGGGTGTACCACCAGCACCATCACCAACCTCACACCGCGCGAGCTGCCCTGGAGCCAAACCGGGCTGTACCTGGTCGAGGCGATGTACCAGAGCAACCAGCGCACGCTCGACTCGGCCTCGATCAAGCCGATCGTGATCTTCAACAACCAGGCCTTCCCTATGCGGCAAACCCAGCTCACCCAGGGCCGTTGGGAGACGCTGGTGCCGATCCCCGACGGCACGCGGGTCATCAACTACCATTTCAAGTTCGACTACGAATACAGCGCGGTGCTCATGCGCGGCGCCGACAGCAAGCTTTCGCCGCCGTACCAGCTCCAGATTGTCGATGAATCCACCACCGGCAACCTGCTGATGCTGCGGGAATAACCGATTGACACCATGCAACGCGTCAAGCTTTTCAAGGGACTGGAAACCGAGGTCGAGGCACTCGAGCAGCAGATCAACGCCTGGGCCGAGAGCGAGGGGGCGAAGATCCTCCAGATAAACGGCACCATCGCCACACAGAGCTACAACCCGACCGCCAAGGCGGGAAGTTCACTTCAAGGGAATGTCGCCACGCCCTCCGACGTTCTGATCACTGTCCTGTACGAAAAGGACTGACCGCGCCGCTTGGCCAAGTGCCTGGCCAAGTCACTCATCCAGTGCGCGCAGCAGCTCGATCTGGTCGAACCACGCCGGGCCACCCAATGCCGTGGGAGCGATGCCGGTCAGTGTCAGGTTGCCGAAATCCTTCCACAAATCCCGGGTGACCACCGTCCATTCGGTCGGCCGTTTTTCCGACACGCGGGTGGCCTGCCAGTCGGAGGTGTTTTTACCGCTGTAATAGCGCCGCTCCGGGCTGCCGGACGAGGGCCACGCGCCGTTGTCGGCCAGTTCCACCATCACGCCGGCCGCCTGGGGCGCCTTCCACGCCAGGCGCAGGTAGCGGTACTCGCCCGGGCCGGGGTTTTCCCGGATGCGAAACGCCCAGCCCGGGATGCGCTTTGAGTGCCGCTGCAACGGCGTGATACGCAGCGACGCCGAGCCGCTGTGCTTGTCGCCGGTCACGACCGTTGCCGAGCCGCCGCCTTCCGTGAGCAGACCGGCAAATGCCGGGCTGTCGTCGAACAGCACCTGCCGCGTCGGTGGCTGCCGCAGCCAGGCGATCACGTTGGCCACGTCGCTCGGCTTCAGGGCTACCGCGAGCGACTCCGGCATGAGCGACACGTCGAGCGACTTCAACGACTTGATGTCCTTTCGCAGCACGTCCAGCCGCACGCCACCTGTCAGGGCCAGCGTCAGGCTCGCCGCCGACTCGCCGGCGAGCACACCGCTCAACACCCGCCCGTCGGTGGTCTCAACCGTGTACGTCTCATGGCCGGCGACGATCACCGCGCTGGGCGCGAGGATGTCCTGCACGATGGTCTCCTCGGCGCGGCGAAACTCCGACGTCAAGTCCGGCCCCACCGCGAAACCGATCCCGTGCGCGCGGTGGCAGGTGGCGCAATGTTGGCTGAATGTCGTTTGTCCGGCGCCCGTGTCGCGCTTGGCTTTTAGCGCGGTGACGAATCGTTGCAGCGTCGCGTCGTCCACCGGCTTGAGCGTTGCAAACAGCACCCGCGCCCGCTTGGCCAAGCCGGCTTTTTTTTGCCCGAGCAACGCGGTGCGCTGAACGGCGTTGAGCGCGGAGGGGGCCAGTTTGTTCTGCTCCATTGCCGACACGACGGCGGGCAGATGGTCGCTACGGGCGAAGGCCATCTCGAGGATGGCGCGGCGCACCGGCGGCGTGGCGGCGGGGTAGGCGTCGAGCAGGCTGGTGGCGATCGCGTCGTCGTTTTCCGAGGCCAAGCCGCGCACGGCCGCCAGGCGGAGCTCGGCCGGCAACTGCACGTTGGCCACGTCGCGGAGCGCCTTGGCCAAGCGCTCTTTCCGCTCGGCCGCGTTTTCGAGTTTGAGTACGCGGGTCAGATCGAGCGCGGCGACCCGCACCTCCCCTTCGCCGCTTGTGGCGAGCCGCATCAACGCTTCACGGGGCGCGTCGCCGATCGTGAGCGTGGTGGCGGATTTGAACGGCGCGCGCAGTCCCTTCAGGCATTCGAGTTGCAGCCCCGGGTCGTCGAGTCCGCCCAAGAGAGCGATCACGCCGGAAAACTCCTCCGGGTTTTTTCGGGAGGCCGCTGCGCTGCAAAGGCGGCGGACCAGCCCGCGCGCCTGGCCAAGCGCATCCAGCTTGTCCGACAGCAGGGCCTTGAGCATTTGGCCGGCGCGGTTGCCGAGCGAGCTGAGAATCGCTCTGTCAAGCCACGCCTCTTCCCCGTGGCGCCTGGCCAAGACAGCGAGCGTGTGGAGTGATTCGGTGCCGTCGTTTTCGCCAAGCGAAAGAGCCAGTTGTAGCCGGACGACCGGCGACTCGTCATTGGCCAGGCGCAGCGAGGCGGCGAGCAGGTGTTCGCTTTCGCCGAACCGCCGTTCGGCCAGACGCAACGCGTGCCGCCGCACGCCGGGTTCGCCGTGGCCAAGCGCGGTGGCGAGCGTGTTGTCGTTGAGTTGCCCGAGGCCGTCGAGCGTGTAAAGCGCGTTGACGGCTGCTGCGGTGTCGTCCGGCGGCAGGGCGATCCCGGCCAGTCGGGCGCCGCGCTCGAGCAACAGTCGGCGCGCGGTTTGGCGTCGCCAAAAACGCGGGCTGGCGACTTCGCGAGCCAGCGCGGCGTTGCCGAGCTTGGCCAGGTTGGGCGACTGCGGCTTGGGCATGTCGTTGTGCACGAGCCGCCAGACGCGGCCGTGGTTCTTGCCGTCGTCGAGGCCGTATTGCTGCTGCAAATAACGGGGGATCGCGGAGTAGTCCTCGATGATTTCGCGGTAAAAATCGGCGATGTAAATGCCGCCCGCCGGGCCGATCGAGAGGTGAATCGGATGAAACCAAATGTCGCCCGATGCGAGGAACTCCGATTTCGCCTCGTCCGCTGTTCGCCGAATGTTGAGCAGGATGCCGTCGCGTTGCAGCTCGGCGCGATGGACAAGGTTTTGCGCCGGGGCACAGGCGAGGATTTGGCCGATCAAGCCGGGCAGGGCGGAGTCCTGATAGACGAGCGGCGAGCAGGCGGAGGTGAAGTAGCCATTGGGGATCGACTCGGCGGCCCCGTAGTGGTCGCGGTAATATTTGCCGAAGCCGGGATCGTCGGCACGTTTGGTGCGCCACGGGTGCGGCTGGCTGATGGGGAACGCGGTGTTGTAGTTGGCGGCGTTGCGGCGCGAGGCGCGAACCGCGATGTCGCGGTTGCGCGACAGGTAACGCCACGGCAGCGGCGCGACCTGGATGCCGGTTGTGCCGGTGGAGATCACGAAGCGGTCGCCATCAGCGTTGAAGGTGAAGCCGTACGTGCCGGTGTGGCCACTGACCGGCTCGATCGCCGAGCCGTCCGGCTTGATCCGAAATCCGGTGACCGGAATATCGACCGGCGCGGAGAGGTGCGGGCCGGTGATGCGGCCGCCCTGTCCGCCGTCGATGTAAATCCAGTTGTCCGGCCCCCACTGCGGCGAGTTGATGCGGCGCTCAATGACGCCGAACCTGAAGCCGGTGAACAGTTTCTCACGCACCTCCGCCCGGCCATCGCCATTGCGGTCGGCGAGGAAAACGATGTCCGGCGCGCAGACGGCGATGATCCCGCCGCGCGCGGGGCAGATGCCGAGACAGGCCGGCAGTCCGTCCGCCCAAACCTCGGCGCGATCCATCGTGCCGTCGCCGTCGTCGTCAATCATCTTTTTGACCGTGCCAAGCTGCTCGGCCTCGGCGCGGCGCATGGCGTCCTCGTTGGCGGCGATGCGCCGGACGACGCGGTCGAGTTTGCCGGTCTTGTTCAGTTCCTCGATGTCGTATTGGCCCTCGCGGTTGTAGCCGTGGAGTTCGCTGACGAAGAGGTTGCCGTGCGCGTCCCAGCAGACGCCGGAGGGCTGACGGATCAGCGGCTCGGCGGCAACCAGTTCCAGCCGGAAGCCGTCCGGCAACTGCACCCGCTTGGCACTCTCCGCGGGGGAGAGCGGCTTGGGGGCATCGGCCGGTTTCGAGATTTGGCCAAGCGCTTGGCCGGCGATGGCAACTACTCCGGCGATCAGGAAAAATTGTTTCATCATGCGATCCAATGGATGGCCGCAGCGTAGCTACCGCCACCCCGAAGCCAAGCCAAAGCCATCGCCCGCGCTTGCAAGCGCTTGGCCGGGGCTGATGTTTGCCAGTGAGTTTATTGCTGGCCACAGGGTGGAGCCGGATGTAAACCTGTTGTGCCGAAACAGTAACTCACCTTGCCAGATGAACGATCCATTAATCTCCGACACAGAAAGCCTGCAACAGGCAGATGCTGGCGGCGGGGAGGTTTCGCTGGATCAATTCAAAAAGGAGCCCATTCAACTCGACAAGGGATGCGTGTTGGAGTTGTGGCATCCTGTCAACCTCCCCTGGTTCCGGCCCAACCAGGTCACAAGGACTGTTGCTGACCCGGTGGTAATCCGGCCCGGCGACGTGGTGTTCGAGATTGGCGCAGGCATCGGCAGCATGACCCTGCTGTTCCTGCAGAAATTTCCCGGGCTCAAGCATCTTTACTCCGTGGAGGTTGTGCCACAGCAGGCTGATGCCGCCCGGCTCAACATACGCGAACACGGATTTCGGGAGCAGGCCACGGTGTTCGAGGGCAGCTTGTTCAGTCCACTTGAAGGCCGGGCAAATGTCATTGTCGGGGACTGTTCCGGCATGACCGCCATCGGCCGGGAACTGGAATGGTACCCTCCCGAACCGGAGGACATCGGCGGCATTCCCCTGGGCGGCGCCGACGGAACCGAGGTGACCCTTCCGTTCCTCGAGCAGAGCCAGCGGCACTTGATGCCCGGTGGCACGGTTTATTTTCCCGTGATCCCGAATTTTTCCGATGGCGACAAGATTCTCCAGGCCGCCCGGGAGATTTACGGGGCGGCACAGGTGGAGCCTGCCGCCGAGGCGAGAAAAATTCCACTGACCCAGCGGCAACTCGAGATCATCGACCAGTCCGAGATCAAGACCTTCCGGCCCATTGAACGCAACAGCACTGGCACGCGTGGCCGCTGGGTGTGTGAGGTCTGGAAAGCCACCCACAACGATCGCACTTGAGCCGGAACCGGCCCTCTTATGCAACACGGCGCGAAGACAGCCTCAACCTCCAGTCGTGAGGACATTTCTGAAGAGTTCCGACAGCAGAATTAGGCCACTTGACTTAACGGACTTGGAGCTCTATCCTTCAATCGCCATGCAAAAAGGACCCCCATCTCTCCATTCTCACGACGCCAAACTGCGTCTCAATTCACGCCGCGACTTCTTGGCCGATGTCGGCAGGGGTATGCTGATTAGCAGCGTCGGCTCCACGCTGGCGTTCGATCTCGGCCTCGCCCCGGCTTATGCCGACGAGGGCGTGGGCCGACTGTCCTTCGGCAAGCTGGAACCGCTGGTGGCACTGATGCAGGACACGCCGCCGGACAAGTTGCAGCGCCAGTTGGTTGGCAAAATCAAGGCCGGCACCGACCTGCGAACATTGATCGCCGCCGGTGCACTGGCCAATGCCCGCACGTTTGGCGGCCAGGACTACGTGGGGTTCCACACCATCATGGCCCTCGCGCCCGCCTTTGAGATGGCACGTGAGTTGCCGGAGGCGCTGCGCCCGTTGCCGGTTCTGAAAGTGCTGTATCGCAACGCGAGTCGCATCCAGCAGTTTGGAGGCCGCAAAAAGGAAGTGCTGCGGCCGATCACTCCGGCAGCGCTTGGCCAAGCGACCGCCGGTGGCGAACTGCTCCGCTCGGCGACTCGCTCGGCGGACATCGACCGGGCTGAGCGCACCTTCGCCGCCCTGGCCAGGCAGCCGATCGGGGAGGCCTACAACCATTTGCAGTACGCGGTTCAGGACGAGGTCGATGTGCATCGCGTGGTGTTGTCGTGGCGCGCCTGGGCGTTGCTCGAGTTCACCGGTGAGGAGCAGGCGCACACGCTGTTTCGCCAGTCATTGCGGTACTGCGTGAGCCGCGAATCAGGCAATCGCAGCGCGGCACACATTCGCGCTGTGCTGCCCAAGCTGTTAGATGAGCATCGGCTGCTGGATCGCGAACTCGGAAAACGCAAGGCGGACGACGGCTGGATCAGCGAACTAAGCCAAACCGTCTTTGCCGGCTCGCGGGAGCAGGCGGCCGGTGCGGTGGCCGCCGCCTTGGCCGGGGGATACGACCCCGAGGACGTCGGCGAGGCCATGTCGCTGGCGGCGAACCAACTCCTGTTGCGCGATCCCGGCCGCGAGAGCGCGACAATGAACAACGGCAAAAAACCGGTCGGCAGCGTCCATGGCGACTCGGTCGGCGTGCACGCCTCGGACGCCATCAATGCGTGGCGCAACATCGCGAGGGTGAGCAACCACCGCAACACCGTGGCCAGTTTGATCGTCGGGGCGTACCACACCGCGGGACAGGCCGGCCGAGCCACCGCCAAGCCGTATCCGCGATCCGAGCACGTCGGCCAGGTTCGCGACAAGGATCCGAAGGCGCTGCTGAAAAACGCCGACGGCGCGATCCGCGAGAAGGATCAGTTCCGGGCCTGCGCAATCATCCATCGGTACGGCCAGCTGGGCCACGACGCCCGCCCGGTGTTCGACCTGCTGCTGCGCTATGCCACCAGCGAATTCGGCGCGCTGCACGCCGAGAAATATTACCGCACCGTGAGCGAGGAATTTATCAAGACACGTCCCGCCTTCCGTTGGCGGCAGCTCGTCGCGCTGGCCCGGGTGACCGCCAGCGAATACGGCAACACCGCCGCCGGCTACAGGGAGGCCCGTGAACTGCTCGGGCTGGCCTGATTCATTTTCCGCGTGGGGAGCTATTATTTTCATCTGTTTTCGGATGATGACATCGCTGTTTCCTTCACGGGGAGG
>QOAX01000108.1 GCA_003972865.1 Verrucomicrobiota bacterium
ATTCAACGCCACCAGCATGATGAGAACGGTCAGCAAAACGACGAACTGCGGGTTGGACATCTGCATGCCCCAGCTTGCCAGTTCGCCCGCGCTTTTCACGCCGATCACCACGCCGGCCAGCACCAAAAACGACACGACCACCCCCGCGCCGTAAAGCATCCCGAGCAACCGCACGCGCGCCGGCGACTCCTTGCTTTGGTTGACAAAGCCGAGAATTTTCAGCGAGATCACCGGCAGCACACACGGCATGACGTTCAAAATCAGACCGCCGATGAAGGCGTACAACAGCATCCGCCAGAGCGACTTGTCGGCGGTGGCGGGCGGCGGGGCTTGTGTTGTGGTCGTTGCGGCCGCGCCCGATGCGGAAGCCAAGATCGGGAACTTGACCCTGTACGCTTCCGTCTTGCCGTGATCTTTCAAGTTTCGGACGGCCAAGCCGGCGAGCTCGCTTGGCCAAGCGCCCTCAAACTTCATCACCGTTTTTTTGATGCGAACTTTTGCAGCGCCGGAGGCCGTCACTTCGCTCTCCGGAGAGACTTCAAACGACTCGAACAGCAGCGCGAAAAAATCGGCGTCGGTGCCCGATTGGCCGGCGTCAAACTCGATCAGCAACGTCCGTTCATCATCCTTGGCCGCGCCATCCCACCAGGCCTTGACGGCCAACCTGGCATCGGCTTTCGGCAGTTTCTTTTTTGTCGCATCGAGCTCAGCGGCGTCGGCCGAGACCTTGGCCGTCCCGGCGATCACCAGCTTTGCACTCACCTGCTGGTCGCGCGGGATGCAGAGCTCCTTGCACTCGAGCCAACTGACCTTGCCGGAGATTGTCGCTTGGCCAAGCGCGACGTCGGCAGCAATGGCCAGCGGCACGAACAGGATTGTTTTGTCGTGATAGCCGTAGCCGATCAAGCCAAGCGCGGTGAACTTGTCCGGCGTTGGCCACTGGATTGGCCCGGCGGTCACGCCCTTGGGCAGCGTCCACTCGACATCGGTCGCGGTGCCGGCCGCACCGGGGTTGATCCAGTACGTGTGCCAGCCGTCGTCCATAGTCAACTCGAGACCGGCCGTCACCGTCGAACCCGGCTTGGCTTCGTTGTGGGACAACAGCAACTGCACCGTGGTCGCCGGCTTGGCGCCGCCGGCTTGGCTGCCGAACGGATCGTCAAACTGCGCACTGAGTTTGCCAACAAATGACAGCAGTAAAATGAAACAGAGACGACAAGCTCTCATCGCGGTTTAGGATGCCTACGGCGCACGGCCTGTTCAATTCCCGAACGGGCCAATCCGGAAAAATCACACGATTTGCGTCGGGCACTTGGGCAGTGAATCGAGGAAAATCTGGCCGTATCGCTTGGTCAGCACGCGGCTATCGAGCACCACGACGATGCCCTCGTCGCTCTTGGTGCGGATGAGCCGGCCGACGCCCTGCCGGAATTTCAGCACCGCCACCGGCAGCGAAAACTCCATGAACGGGTTGCCGTCGCGGGCCTCGATTGCTTCGATCTTCGCCTCGACCAGCGGATGGTCCGGCACGGCGAACGGCAGCCGCGTGATGATGACATTGCGCAGCGCGTCGCCCGGCACATCGACGCCCTGCCAAAAGCTGTCCGTGCCGAACAGCACCGAGTGTTCGTCGCGCTTGAACCGCTCGAGCATGGTCGAGCGCGGCACGCCGGCGCCCTGCACCAGGCAGTCCCAGCCGTGGTCGGCGCAGAAGCCCTCGAGCTCCTCCGCCACCTCCCGCATCAGCTTGAAGTTGGTGAACAGCACGAAAGCCCGGCCTTCGCTCAACTCGATGAAATGGCGGAGTTGCCCCGCCAAGGCATCGCGGAACTCCGGCACGCGCGGGTCGGGCATCTTGCCGGCGATGAACAGTTTCATCTGCCTCTCGTAGTCGAACGGCGAGCCGACCTGCAGCGCGTTGACTTGCTCCGCACCGATTTGGCCGGCGAAATAATCGAGCCCACTCTTGGCCTTGGCCGAGGTGGAATCGCTCAAGGCCAACGTGGCGCTCGTCAGCACCACCGGCGAGCTGCAGCGGAAGAGCCGCCGCCGCAGGTGCACCCCGACCTCCACCGGCGCTGCGTTGAGCGACAGGATCGTGTTGGCCTTGCCGGATTTCTCCACCCAGTAAACGTGGTCGTCCGACTCCTGCGAGAGGAACAGCTTCACCCCTTCGCGAAGCTCGCCGACACGCCGGTTGAACTCCGCCAGCTCCTGCCTGGTGTCGGCGTCATCGGTGCCATCGCGCGCCTGCACCAGCGCCTCGCGCACGCGCTGGAGCGGCAACGTCAGTGTGTCGTCGATCAGGCCGGATTGGCGCACGCGCAGCTCCTTCCACGCGCGGTTTTTGTTGCCGCCAAACTCGCCGCTCTTGGCCTGTTGCTCGTTCAACTCGTCGCACGCCATCTCGAGTTCGCCGAAAAACTGCTCCATCGCCGCTGAGGCATCCTCCACCGATCGCGTTGCCCTGGCCTCGCGCAGCAATCCCAACAGCCCCTTGCCGGTCTTGGGATTCCAAAGCCGCTGCAGGTTGAACCGCACCTGGCCACTCGAGACGCTCAAGCCCATGTGCCTCGACGCCACCGGGCCGATGTTGTGCGCCTCGTCGAGGATCACGAAGTCGTTTTGAAACAGCACGCCCTCCCCCTCGCTGGGTTCGTCATCTTCGCGGCCATCGTCGCCGAGCAGGCTGAAAAACAGCGAGTGGTTCAGCACCAGCACGTCGGCGGAAAGAATCCGACTGCGGGCACGCTGGTAAAAACAGGTCTGGCCCATCTTCGCGATGTCGGAACTGTGCCCGCACAGCTTCGATGAACACAGACCGCGCTCCGAGTTGACCAGGTCCCACACCTTCGGATCGGGCGTGATGTCAAAGTCGGACAGGCTGCCGTCGGTCGTCTCCTTCGCCCACTCAGTGATGCGCTTGAGTTCCTCCATTTCGCCCGAGGTCAGCAGCGTCGCCGCCTGCTGCCGCGCGCGCTGCAGCCGCCGCGTGCAAAGATAGTTGCCGCGGCCTTTCAGCATCGTGTAGGTGAACTCCACCGGGAGGATCTGTTTCAGCATCGGCAAATCCTTCTCGGTGAGCTGCTCCTGCAGGTTAATCGTGTGGGTCGAGACGACCGCCTTTTTGTTTTGGCTGACCGCGTGAAAGATGGCCGGGACGAGGTAGGCCAGGCTTTTGCCGACGCCGGTGCCGGCCTCGACGATGAGATGCTCGCCGCCTTTCAGCGCCTTGGCCACGGCCACGGCCATCTGCTGTTGCTCAGGACGGAACTCAAAATTCTTCGCCTTCGACAACAGGCCGCTCTCGGAAAAAAACGTCTCGGTCGCGGCAACCAGGTCGAGCCCGGCGCCCTGCTCCTCGTCTACGAAACTGATCACTCAGCGGCCTCCCGTTTTTCAACCATCGCCAGCTCGGTTTTGTTTTTGACCAGGCGCCCGGCCGGCAGCACGCCGGTGAAGGTCACGTTCGGGTACAGCACACAGTCACGCCCGATGATTGCGCCGGGGTTGAGCACGGCGTTGCAGCCTATCTCGGTCCGGTCGCCGATCAATGCGCCAAACTTGGCCAAACCGCTGTCGATTTTCCGATCGCCAACCCGCACATTGACGTTGCCCCGGATCAGCCGGTAGTTGGAGAGCACCGCACCGGCGCCGAGGTGGACGCGGTGGCCCAGCACCGAGTCGCCGACGTAGTTGAAGTGCGGCACGTCGCAGCCGTTGAACAACACCGCGTTTTTCAACTCGGCCGCGTGGCCGACCACGCAGTCATCGCCGACGATCACGTTGCCACGCAGCGTTGCGCCGTGGCCGATGCGGCAGTTGCGGCCGATCCAAGCCGGCCCGTGAACCAGTGCTCCGGCCTCGATCACCGTGCCCGCGCCGATGAACACATCGCCCTCGATCACCGCCTGGTCGTGCGCTTGACCAAGCTGCCCCGGTCGCAGGTTGTCGCGCAGATAATCGCCGATGCGCGGGAGCGCCCCCCACGCCTGGCCAAGCGAGCCGAAAAGGCTCGCGTGATCCGTTTGGCCAAGGTCAAACAGCTCCTCAGTTCGGGGGATTTCGGGTGCGAACTCCATGCGCGCTTGGCCAAGTGGAAACAAAAAAGCCCTCCGGGTGGAAGGGCTTTTTGTCAAATTGCGCCTACGAGGCGAGGAACTCCTCGCGCTCGAGAAAGCCGGACAGTTGGCGGATGCGTGTCGGATGGCGCATCTTGCGCAGGGCCTTGGCCTCGATCTGCCGGATGCGCTCTCGGGTGACCTTGAACTGCTTGCCCACCTCCTCGAGGGTGCGGGAGTAGCCGTCGGCCAGGCCGAACCGCAGCTCGAGCACCTTGCGCTCGCGCTCGGTCAACGAGGTCAGCACGTCGCCAAGCCGATCCTTGAGCAGGCTGTAGCTGGCCATGTCGGTCGGGTTCTCGGCGCTCTTGTCCTCGATGAAATCACCGAAGCTCGTGTCCTCGCTGTCGCCGACGGGCGCCTGCAGCGAGATGGGCTGCTGCGCCATCTTCATGATGGCCCGCACGCGATCAACCGCCAGTTCCATCTCATCGGCAATTTCCTCCGGTGTGGCTTCGCGGCCAAATTCCTGGACGAGCTGCTTCTGCACACGCATCAGCTTGTTGATCGTCTCGATCATGTGCACCGGGATGCGAATTGTCCGCGCCTGGTCCGCGATCGAGCGGGTGATGGCCTGGCGGATCCACCACGTGGCGTAGGTGGAGAACTTGTAGCCGCGGCGGTATTCGAACTTCTCGACCGCCTTCATCAGGCCGACGTTGCCCTCCTGGATCAGGTCGAGGAACGACAGCCCTCGGTTGGTGTATTTCTTGGCAATGGAAATCACGAGCCGCAGGTTTGCCTCGATCATCTCACTCTTGGCCTGGTGGGCCTTACGGGCGAAGTGCTGCAGTTCCTCATAGGTCGTGAGGTAGTCCTCGGCGGGCTTTCGGACAAAGGCCTCGAGGGCGGTCAGTTTACCTTCCTCGCCCTTGAGCATCATGTCGGTCTGCGACGACTTGGGAGCCTGCTGCAACTGCTCGATGGCCCTGAAGTTCTGCTGCATCTTGTCGTGGATATTGTCCGCGACCAGTCCCATTTCCTCAACGACCTTCTGTTTGAAATGAAACTTCTGGAAGTTCTTCTGCAGTTTGTCGTTCAGTTTCTCGAATGCCTCGCTAGCCTTCTTCGACTTGGCCTTGGCGGCGCGACGCCAGGCGGCGTATTTTTTATCCACCTCGGAGTCTTGCTCTCTCACCTTTTTGATGAGGCGGTGCAACGCCTTGATATGTTTCTCACGGGTCTCAATGACCTTGTCGATCGTGACCCGGTCAAAACGCTCCTTGGGGGGATCGGCGGTCAACTTTTCAGCCAGGGCGATGTGTTCCTTAGCGGTAAAGCCAAGGCTGTACAGGATGCGCTTGACCTCCAGTTCGGCGGCCTCAATCCGCTTGGAAATCTCCACCTCCTGCTCGCGCGTCAACAACGGCACCTGCCCCATCTGCTTGAGGTACATGCGAACCGGGTCGTCGAGAATATCCAGTCGGCTTTTCTCGGCCTCGCTCTCTGATTGTACCGGTTTTTGCCGGGGTGCCGTGTCCAGTTGCTCGACAATCTCCACATCAAGACTTTTCAACTTGGCGAACACCTCGTCCAGTTTCTCCGGAGTCACCAAGCCCTTTGGCAGAGTCTCGTTGATATCGGAGATGGTCAGGTGACCCTGGTCCTGGGCCAATTGCATCAGTTCCTTAATCTTCTCCGGCAAGTTGAATTCCTCATCCTTGGAAAAATCGGGCTCCTGGGCCGGCACGTCCTCCGACCCTGCACCCTCGACACCCTCCCTGGGTTCCTCAGCAGGCGGCGGGGTTTCTTGTTTCTTGGCCTTGGTTTCCTTGCGCGTAGGTTTCTTTGCCGCATTCTTGGAAGCAGTTTTTTTTGCTGGTGCCTTTTTCGCGGGAACCTTGGAAACGGGCTTAGCCGCCTTTTTGGCCACGGCTTTTTTGGTCGTGGCTTTTTTGGTCGTGGCTTTTTTTGCCACGGCTTTTTTGGCTGTCTTTTTGGCCGACACTTTTGCAGCAGGCTTGGCCGTCTTCCTGGCCAGGGCCTTCTTTTTTGCGGTCGGGTTTTTTGGCAACGGCTTTTTGGTTGCCAGCTTGGCCGCGGTTTTTTTTGCACCCCGGCCAACCGGCTTTTTGGCCGGTGGTTTTTCTGCTTTATTTGCGGCTGTTTTTTTCTTCGCGCCAGTCGCCTTGGATTGCGCGGGTTTTTTGGCCTGTTTGGCCGGTGCCTTTTTTGTGGCTGTTTTTTTTGCTGCTGTTTTTTTGCTTTTTGCTTTTGCCATTCCGTTTATCTCGATCGGGCGCGGGTACATTCCACCTTATGACCCCAGAAGAAAGTCCTGCTTCATACGCAGGACAGCCCGAAATTGTTTCACAAAGCATTAGCCCTGTCAATCGGCAGTTTGTTTTTCAGAGAAACGCCGCAGCTCAGACTTAATAAAAAAGCCCCAACTCAATGGAAGCCAATGGGTTGGGCTTTTTGTCAGCTTGAGTTCAGAAGCCAAGCAATCACTCCCGCCTGGCCAAGGGCCAACAGGAACAAGGCTGCCCAGATCGAGCCTTCAAACAGGCGGCGATCGGCTTGACCAAGCGGCGCGAGCCAGAAATGAAACTTGGCGGCACCCAGTTCCACCAGGTCGCCGTGATTCAACCGGAATTTTTTGCGGTGGGAATCGCCGTTGACGACAACCAGTGCATCCGGGCACGGGGTTGCTGTAATCCCGTTTTCGCCGTCGTTGTCGAGAATCAGGTGTTTGCCCCATACGCCCTTGGCATCGATCCTCAGATCGCACTCCTTCGCTTGGCCAAGCGCAAAAGGAAAACGGCGGGCCTCGATTGGGTCGCCCGCCGTGGCTTCGTCAATCCTTTCGAGTCGAATCTTCAAAAAATCTTTTGTTTCACGACAATATTATCACCCGGGTAAACCGGCAGATCCTTTGTCGGATCATCCAGCGCCGCCTTGCAGTCAACGATATCCACATGGCCGTTGGCCCGAATCACCCGGACCTCCCTTTGGTTCGCAAAATTGGTGAAGTCGCCAGCGGATTGGATGGCCTGGGTAACTGTGATCCGGCCGATAAATATCTGGCGACTGGGCTGCCGAACCTCCCCCCCCACGTAAAAGAAACGATCAGCTGTCTTGATGGTTACGTTGATGGTCTTGTAGATATCGGGCACGTATGCCTGTTCCAGTTCTCTCTCGAGTTCACCAATGGTTTTCCCGGCGGCGGTGACTGGGTTTTTCAGGTAAGGGGGGCTGATGGTGCCATCCTCACGGATGCGGCAAACGTAGGGTATCGGAATGGTGCTCAACCCGCTGAAGGTGATGGTGATATGGTTCCCGGGTTCGAGGCTGTCCGTGGAGTTGACGTGTATCGGCACGTCACTCGTCCCGGCCCCCGGGTTCACGGGCCGTGGGCGTGTGGTTTCGCAACCCGCAGCCACCAACACAACTGCAACCAATAAACCCCTGCAAACAAATGTCATTAGACAGTTTATCAAATCGATTCTCGAACAGCCCATTGCCCAGGTTCCCCCACGGCCATCAATACTTGGGCTTCTCATCCTCCCCGCCGATATCAGCCTTGGCCAGCAGCTTGGCGTCCTTCTTCCCGTCCTGGGCCTCGTCGGCCGACTCCTCTTTTTCGCGGCTCTTGTAATAGTAGTCGTAGTAATAGCCACTGTAATAGTAGTAGTAGGAATCCTGTGAAATGTTGATGTTGTTGAGAACCACGCCCACGAGTTCACCGCCAACCTTGGTCACCATATCCTTTGCCCGCTGGGTCATCAGCTGCGGGTATTTGCGGTACTGAACCACCAGCACGCACATGTCCACCATGCTGGCGAGAACCGAGGCATCGCTCACCCCCATGATGGGCGGGGCGTCCAGAAACACGTAGTCGTACCGACTCTTCATTTCGGCCACGAACTCCTTCATCTTGGCCGAACTGAGGATGCCCATGGAGCTGCTGGGCAGCTTGCCGCTGGGGATGAAATGGAGCGACGGTAGTTCCGTGGTCTGGATGACCTCTTCGATGGTGGCCTGCCCAAGCAGGTAGTTGGTCAGTCCTATTTTGTTGGATAACTTGAAGAAACGATGCATCGAGGGCCGGCGCAGGTCGGAGTCCACAACCAGGACTCGGTCGCCCTGCTGCGCAAAGACCACTGCCAGGTTGAACATGGTCGTTGTCTTGCCCTCGCCCGCACCGCCGCTTACCACGCTGAACGTGGTCTGCTTCTCAGATTGACGCCCGGCAAAAAGGATGTTGGTGCGCAGCACCCGGTACGCTTCCGCGTGGGGACTTTCGTCCCCTTCGTCCAGGAGGGAACCCACATTTTGAGGAATGACACCAAGGACGGCGGCATTAAGGGCACGCTCGACATCGTCAATGGTTTTCACGCTGGTGTCGAGATACTCGATAAAGAATGCCAAACCCACGCCCAAAACCAGGCCGACCACAACCCCAAGTGCGATGTTCAGGGGAATGTTCGGCCGTACTGCCTTAATCGGCAGATCCGCATCGTCGGTGATTTCCACGGTGGATTCCTTGGGCAACGCCAAGTCCACTTCCTCCTGCATGATCCGGAACAAAATGGTGTCACGGATGCGCGTGGTGTTGGAGAGTTCCCGCTTGGCGTCGAAGTATTCCCGGCCTGTCTTTCGCATGTCGGATTCCCGTTTTTTTGCAGCATCGACATCCCGCTGCAATTGCTCCACCTGAGCCTGGGAAGAATTGACCCGCAATCCCAGTCCCGCAAGGATGCCCTTAATCCGGTTATCTATCTGCCCCTCGAGCGTAGCCACCACCTTTTTCAACCCTTTGATCCTCGGGTGCTCCTCCCCAAGGTCGATGCCATGATTGGCCAACGT
>QOAX01000107.1 GCA_003972865.1 Verrucomicrobiota bacterium
GCCTTGCCAAAGCCGTTGCTCACCACCACCGAGTAACGGCCGGCGTTGGCGAGAGTCACCACCGGAATCTGAATCGCCGACGCCGTCGCCCCGGCGATCGGCTTGCCGTCGAACAGCCACTGGTAAGCCAGCGGCTCGCCGACGGCCTTAACGATGAAACCGACCTTGCCGCCGGACAACACCTGCGCGTCCGTCGGCTGTGCGGTGACCTGCGGCAGGGTCGGGTCGTGGCTCCATGAGAACGCGCTTGGGGCGATGACGATGAACGCTTGGCCAAGCGCAATGACCGGCTCGCTCGGCGACCATGCGCCGTTCGAAACCGTGTACGTGTTGTACTTGCCGGTGCCGTTGTTGAGCAGCTTGACGGCCAGCCCCTCGACCAGCGGCAGGCCAAGCCGGCTGCTCAGCAGTCCGCCCTTGGCCAAGGCCGGCGACACGACCGAGTCGCCCGCCGGGATGGACAGCGATGTTTTTTGCCACGGCGTGAAGCCGGTCAGCAACACGCTGAAAGCGTCGCCCTTGTTGTCGAGCACCGCGCCCTCGCCCGGGGCGAGCGTCATGCCGGGCTGGCTCCACGCGCCGGTGAATGTGTTGGTCTCCCACTTGCCGGTGGCCGGGTTGAACTTGGCCAGCGTGCTGTCGCTTGGGACACTCGGCAGGATATCGGAAACACGGTTGCCACCGTTGGCCAATGGGTTGGAAATCAATGACTTGCCCGACGGCAGTGTCAGCGTCACGTAGCCGATTGCGCGCGCCGCATAGCCGGTGTCCTCCTCCCACGTCCGGATGAATAAATTGTTGATGCCCTGCGGCCGGTTGAACGGAACACGCATTTCGCCGGAGGCACTGCTATCGCTGGTGAACTCTTTCCAGTTCAGCAAATCCAGCGAGTAGTCGGAGGTCAACTTTTTGCCGGGCCGGGCAACCTGCACCCACTCGAGTTGACCCGCAGTGTTGATCTCCACGCTGCGATATTCCGGCGGCACGACATCACGCGTGAACGAACCGGTGATCGACTTGTTGGCGTCCATCGTCACCGCCAACGGATTGGCCGCGCCACTGGCCGCGCCGCTCCAGCCAGTGAAGACGTAGCCTTTGCTCGGGGTGGCATTGAGTACGACACGCGCCCTGTTCGGATACGACACCAGCTCCGGCGTGTGAGTGACCGCGCCGCGCCCCGCGCCGGCGACGTCCAGCGTGTAATGCACCACCAAACTGGCTGCGTCACTGAGGATGTTGCCGAACGGATTCTTGATGTACGCCGAGTAGGCGCCGGCGTTGGACTGTTCCACACTGGCCAACTCGATCGTCGCCGCATTGGCACCGGCGATGTTCAAACCGTTGAACCGCCACTGATACTCGAGCGGTGAGCCGGTGGCCTCGACGCTGAAGGTGATCGACTGGCCGGCGATGCGCATTGCGCCGACCGGCTGGGTGACAATCTTCGGTGTACCCTGCAAGTTGAGGCTGATGTCGCGATCCCAACTCAGCGCACCGGCGGCCGTCACACGAAAACCCTGCGCGGCGGCCAGGCTGGGTTCGCTTGGGCTCCATGTGCCGTCAGAAAACGTGTGGGTCGTCCAGTCGCCGGTGGCGTTGTCGAGCAGGCTCACCTGCAGCCCGTTTGCGGTCGGGAAACCAAAGTTGGTGGCCAAGCCGCCGGCGATCGGCAGCGTGGCGGCGTGGTACGACTCTCCGCTTGGCACCGTTGTGGAGAGGCTGCCCTGCACCACCTCGCCGACAAAGGTCAGCGTCACTCTGTCGACGCTCTTGTTTTCAAAAAGTGCCGCTTGGCCCGGCGCAACCACCAGACCGGCGTCGCTCCATGCGTCACCGAACGTGCTCGCCTTCCACGACGCGGAATCGCTGTCCCAGGTCGAAACCGTCAGCTTGGCAGGGCCGCCGGGTAGCAGAGTGGGCAGCGTGTTGTCGCCATTGGCCAAGGGATTGGAAAGCAACGACTTGCCGGTGGGCACATCGAGCAGTCGATAACCCACAATGTTGTCCGAGTAACCCTTGCCGGGCACCAACACGCGGAAGTACATGCCCTTTCTGCCGGCCTGCGGGATCACCGGAATGTACAATTCGCCGGGGTTGGTGTCGGTGCGGTAATCGACCCAGTTCTCGAGATCAAAACTGTACTGGATGTTGTTCTCCACACCCGGCTCCGCAACGACGGTGAACTGAAAATTTCCGTCCGTCCGAAAGTGCGAATCGCTCAGCGTCGGCATGATGTAATCGCGTGAAAAATCAGCGGTCACCGTCAGGTGCTTATCGACGGTGACGGTGGTTTGCGCCGTGTCGCCGCTGGCATCGCCGCCCCAGCTTGCGAAAGAGTAGCCCTCCTCCGGCACGCCGGTGAAGGTGACCTGCGTTCCCGGCGCGTAATGATCCTGCAACGGGTCGAGCACAATGCGTCCCGCGCCGGTGGTGGCCCGGTTGATGACGTAATGCACCGCCACGCTTGCCGGCAAACTGGTGGCCGCGCCGAAGCGGTTGGTGAGCTTGACCGTGTACTGGCCGGCGTTGGCCTCTATCGCCTCCTCGAATGCAAGCGCGTTGCGGGTGGCGCCGTCGATCGCCGCGCCGTTGAAGTACCATTGGTAGTTGAGCGGATCGCCCTTGCCGCGCACGGACAGCGTAAGCCACGAGCCGCTCGTGACGACTTGATCCCCCGGCTGCGTCGTGACCTCGGGCAACACAATCTCGTTGTACGCGACCGACTGCTGCCACTCGAACGCCGCGCCGGAGATGACGCGGAACGCTTGGCCAAGCGCGATGACCGGTTCGCTCGGTTGCCATGTGTCGGTCGTGAAAGTATGGGTGACGTACGAGCCGGTCTTGTTGTTGAACAACTGCACCTGCAGGCCGTCTACCGTTGGCAGGCCAAGCGCGGTGCTGATCCCGCCCACGACCGGCGTCATCGCACTGCGAAACGCCGCCGTGGCCGGGATGGCCGAGGCTAAGTCGCCCTGCAATGCCACGCCAAAGTATTCAATCGCAATCTGCCCCTCGCCGGCGTTATCGAGCACAGCGCCTTCGCCGGGCTTGAGCGTCATCGCCGGATCGCCCCAGGCGCCGCCCTCAAACACGTTCACCACCAACTCGCCGCTTGCCTCGTCGAGCTTGCCCAGGCTGCTGCCCTCCGGCAGGGAGGCGAACAGGTTGGCCACTGTGTTGCCTTCCTCGCGGTCGAGCGGGTTGGCGATGAGCGACTTGCCCTTGGGATACGTCACCCGCACGAAGCCGATGGCATTTTTCGAGTATTTCTCGGTCTTGAGCAGCGCGCGGACAAACAGCGTGTTGATCCCGCCGGGCCGGCTGACGACCTTGCTGTTCTGGCCGGAGGCGTTGAACATCTCGTCCGCTTCGCCGCCCTTGGTCAGCAGTTTCCAGTTCCGCAGGTCACCCGAGTACTCGAACGCATTGGTCGTCCAGCGATGTCCGCTCACCTGAAAGCCAAGCTGCGACTCGGTGAGGCTGACGTTGAAAAATTCCGGCTCGTCAAAGATCAGCCACTCGAGCGCTGTCGCCTCGGAGATGGCCTCGCCGATGGCGGTGCGGACGTTGACCGAGTAGGCACCCTCGGTGTCCGGCGTCATCACGCCCAAGTCGACCGTGGCGGCGGTGGCTCCGTCGATTGCCTCGCCGTTGAAACTCCAGTGGTACCCGAACGGCCCGGTCCCCTGTGGCTCGACCCGCAGCACGACGTTGGTGTGGATGCCGATGACCGTCTCGACCGGGGTCGGCGCAGCCGTCATGGTGACGTTTGCGCCGCTGATGAGCTTGGCGTTTTCCGGCGCGCCAATCGTCGGCAGGATGGCGTCGAGGACGGCGGTCTTGCTGCGCGTGTACCCGACGCCATTGCGGATCACCACCTCGTAGCGGCCCATGTGTTCCGGCTGATAAGAGTCAATCGTATATGTCGCTGCCGTCGCTCCGGCGATGTCCTTTTTTTCAAACCGCCATTGATACGTGAACGGCGCGGCGCCCTTGACCTGCACCGTCTGTGTGACCGTCGAGCCGAACTGCATGATGGTCTGGTCAACCGGCTGCTGCGTGACCACCGGCGGGTCGTCCGGCTGAAACGCCATGAACCCCCACCACGTGCCCCACCGGTCGCGCTTGTCGTCCTGGATGTTTTTCTGCTCGGTGTTTCGTGTCTCGGCATACATCTGGATGGTCCACATGTCGGTGTCGTTGTTGGGATCGACCTGCGCGGCGCTGTAGTCGCCCCAGCTGTTGCGGCCGTCGGAACGCAGCTTCACATAAGGGGCAACACCGGACTTGAACAGCGCCGGCTTGCTCATATAGCCCAGCGGATCGGACGCCTTGCGATAGGAAAAATAGGCGCTGGCATAGGTGTCCTTGGAGAAGCCGGAGTAGCCAATCAGCACATCGCCGTTTTTGTTCACCGCCATGCTGGGGAAGGTGTACTGCTTGACGGCGTTGGTGTCCTGGATGTAGCCGCGCTGGATGATCGTCGCGTTCGTCTCGAGGTTCCACCACTGAACCGCGGTGCGATCGACGTTCTCCATGCCTTCCGGCAGAAAGACATGATGCGCGGCCCACAGCTTGCCGTTGCGCTTGGCCAGGGCGTGCATGCGCGAGTCGTTCGCGAAGATTTTCTTGGAGGCCGCCTTCTGCGGGGAAATGTTCGTCTTGCCGAGGGAAAACTCCCAGGCCTCAATTCCCTTCAGTGGTGTACGGGCGTAATTGGGCGTGTAATGCTCCTGGCCCACTTTCCCTGACAGGGCGCTGATCCGTAGCGCGTATGTGCTCTGCTCGGTGATGAACAGTAGATTGGTGTCATCGGCGTCAAAGGTCGTCGCCGGTACCACGGTGAAAAAACCGGGATCGTCAAACTGCGTGTAATAGGCCCGGCCGCTCCGGATGTAATCCGGCTTGTGAAACGCAAAAATGCGCGAGCCAACAAATTCCTTCGTACCCGCAACCTCGTTGGTGCCCTTGTACAGGTTCACAGAGGCAGCCAGCCATTTCTTGTTGTAGCCAACGTTGGGATAATCAGCGTACAGGTAGTTGTCCGGAGCCGCTTCCGGATGGACGCGGATCGAGGCCATGTCCCAGTCGCCGGTCGGGTCGCTCGTCTGAGACAGGGCGATCAATACCGCCGACTTGGTGGTGTTCACGTCTGCGATGGTAAAGACCACCCAGCGCTTGACCAAGTGGTCGTAAACCACCTTCGGGTCGAAGACAAAACCGTGGCTGAAGCCGGCCCAAAAGTCGTCGAGGCCCACCTTGCTCAGAAGCTCGCCCTCGCGGGTCTGGATGGCGATCTCGGTGTTGAGCGCCACCACTAGGTGCTCGGGGCCAACCGCACCGTGCGTGTCCGCCGGGTTGGCCATGTGGTTGTCGACCACCGCCAGAAAGTCATCCCGAACGCTTGGCCCACCCAACAGTCTCGGACCGCTTGGCCGCGGCTTGACCGCGCCGCCCGGTGCACCCATTTTTTGGATGCTCAACAAACGGTGCCGCCGAACGGTCTCGTCCGGCTCGGGGTTGGCCGCAGCCATCCGCCCGGCCAAGGCGGTGAAATTCATGGTAAGGGTGCGAATCTCCGGATAGTCGTCGCCCAGCGTGCTTAGCCTAGTGTCGAACCGCTCCGGCGCGGCGGCTTCAAGCCCTGGCGGCAACGGCGGCAGCGGGGCGCCCCCGACCAGATCGCCGCTTGGCTGGGCATCCGCGCTGTCCACCCCAGCGAGCCACCTCGCGTAGCCCGGCAGCAAGTCTCCGAGGCCGGCCTCGAGTTCACGCCTGGCCAAGCCGATGGCCAGCGTTGCCATCCGGTCGCCGTCGTTGGTGAACACATCGACCGCACCGCCGTCCGCCTGGCCAGGCGGCGTTTGCGACTCGACCAGCATGTCGAGGTCGCCGTCGCCGTCGAGGTCCGAAAGCGTGATGGACGGCGTCTCGCGCGGAGCAGGCGCCTTGGCCGGCCCGCTCGCCCAGGTGACAGCGAAAGCCATCCCTGCGGTGATGCAGACGGGAACAAAAAGAACCTTCCAGCGACGGGCCAAATGCTTGGCCTGACGAATATGGGAAATCATGGTTGGGTTGCGTTCATGATTATCGGGTTTCAATGAACGGTAACGAGCCGCGATTATGGCCCCTCGACCTCGCCCGAGTCAATGCCTTGCGCCCCCAACGAACCACCCTATACTGCCGCCCGTGCTGGATATCAGACAGTTTCGGGACAACCCCGACAACGTCCGCGAACGCCTCGCCACCCGGGGGGAGGAATTTGCCGCCAAGGTGGACGTCATCGTGCGGCTCGACGCCGAGCGCCGCGAAGCCATCTCCGCCGTCGAGGAACTCAAGGCCACGCGCAACGCCGCCTCGAAGGAAATCGGCACGCTCATTGGCCAGAAAAAAACCGGCGAAGCCGAGGCCAAAAAAACCGAGGTCCGCGACATTGGCGACCAGATTTCCGCGCTGGACAACCAAGCCGGCCAAGCCAACGCCGAGCTGCGCGACACACTTTTGCACCTGCCCAACCTCCCCCACGCCGATGTCCCGGTCGGCGTCAGCGAGGATGACAATGTGGAAATCCGCCAGTGGGGCGAGAAGCCAAGCTACGATTTCGAGCCCAAGCCGCACACTGAGCTTTGCGAGAGCCTCGGGCTGGTGGACTTCGCCCGCGGGGCCAAGCTCGCCGGCAGCGGCTTCCTGCTTTACAGCGGTTGGGGGGCGCGGCTCGAGCGGGCGCTCATCCAGTACCTGCTCGACCTGCACGTGCACGAGCATGGCTACACCGAGGTGTCGCCGCCGTTCATGGTCGGCTACGACTGCATGATCGGCGTCGGCCAGTTTCCCAAGTTCGAGGACCAGGCGTACATGGTGCAGGAGGGGCTTGACGAGGAGAGCCGGGGCAAACTTTACCTTGTCCCCACCGCCGAGGCGCCGGTCGCCAACATCCACCGCGAGGAACTGCTCAAGGCCGGCGAGCTGCCGAAAAACTACTGCGCCTACAGCCCGTGCTTCCGCGCCGAGGCCGGCGCGGCCGGGGTCGGCACGCGCGGTATGATCCGTGTCCACCAGTTCGACAAGGTCGAGCTCATCAAGATCGTCGAGCCGGAAGGCAGTTACGGCGAACTCGACAGGATGCTCGGCCACGCCGAGAAGGTGCTGCAGTCGCTCAACCTCCACTACCGCATCCTGCAACTCTGCACCGCCGACATGAGTTTCAGCAGCGCCACCACCTACGACATCGAAGTGTGGGCGCCGGGCCAGGGCGACTACCTCGAAGTGTCCAGTTGCTCCAACTGCGAGGACTACCAGGCCCGCCGCATGAACCTCCGCTACAAGGATGCCGGCGGCAAAAACCGCCACCCGCACATCCTCAACGGCAGCGGCACAGCGCTCGCGCGGCTGTTCGTCGCGCTCATTGAGACCTATCAGCAACCGGACGGCAGCATCCTCATCCCGGAGCCGATCCAGCCATACCTGCGCGCCGACCGTATTCCCGCGAACTGACCTTTCGCGCCGCCGCCGCCATGAACATCCTCCACGCCAGCAGCGAGGTGTTCCCGTACTCCAAGACGGGCGGGTTGGCGGATGCCACCGCGGCACTGGCCAGGGCGCAGGCGGCGGCCGGGCACACTGTCACCCTCGTCACGCCGTTGTACCGGAGCATCCGCGATGCGTTCCCCGGCCTCGAGCCGCTTGGCCAAGCGGAGCCGCCGGCCAGGGTTTGGCGGCTCGAGCCAGAGCCGAACCTGACCGTACTGTTCGTCGACCAGCCGGAGTGGTTCGATCGTGACCGCCTTTACGGCCATGCCGATGACGCCGAGCGGTTCATCTTTTTTTCAAAATGCGTCTCCCGCCTGGCCAAGCGCACGGAGATCGTGCACGCGCACGACTGGCAAAGCGGCCTCGTCATGCCGCTGCTCACGGACGTGCCGGTCGGCAAAGTGTTCACCATTCACAACGCCGCTTATCAAGGCCGCTTCCCCGCCGATAAGTTTGAACTGACCGGCCTGCCGGAATCTTTTTTCGACTGGCGGCAACTCGAGTTTCACGGCGATGTCAGCTTCCTCAAGGGCGGCATCGTGTGCGCCGATCTCGTCACTACCGTGAGCCCGCGCTACGCTCGCGAGTTGCTGACAAAGGAATACGGCTGCGGCCTCAAGGGGGTGTTCCAGTCCAGGGGCGACGCGCTGGTCGGCGTGCTTAACGGCGTCGACTACACCGAATGGAACACGACCGACAATCCGCACCTCGCGGCCGCTTATTCCGGCGACTCGCCCGGCGGCAAGGCCGCCAACAAGCACGCGCTGCAACGCGAGCTTGGCCTGCCGGAGCTCGTCGACGTGCCGCTGCTCGGCAACATCAGCCGTTTCACCGATCAAAAGGGGATCGATATTTTGCTCGGCGCGCTGGAGGAACTGCTCGGCGGCGGTGTGGTGTTTCAGTTTGTCGGGCTTGGCAGCGGCGATCCGTTGCTTGAGCAGGCGATGAGCGGCCTGGCCAAGCGGCACCCCGACCGGGTCGCCGTGCAAATCGGCTATGACACCGGCTTGGCTCACCGTATCGAGGCCGGCAGTGATTTTTACGTGATGCCGTCCCGCTTCGAGCCGTGCGGCCTGAACCAGCTTTACAGCCTGCGCTACGGCTCAGTGCCGGTCGTGCGCGCCACCGGCGGGCTGGACGACTCGGTGATCGACCTCGGCCAAGGGGACGCGTTGGCGACCGGCATCAAGTTTACGGACTACTCGGCGGAGGCGCTTGGCCAGGCGCTTGGCCGCGCGCTGGCGCTTTACGCCAGGCCCAAGCGCTTGGCCAAGGTGCGCGACAACGGCATGCGGGCCGACTTTTCGTGGGGACAAACCACAGCCGAGTACGAGAGGCTGTACGCCAAAATAAAAAAGCCGGCTGCGTAAACAGCCGGCTTAGGTAAAATC
>QOAX01000245.1 GCA_003972865.1 Verrucomicrobiota bacterium
TGCTCCACCTCGACGGTGCGCTCCTCGGGGTTCGGGTGTGGCGCCCGCTGGTCCTTGGGCAGTGGGTTGATGAGGACGATGACGCTGCGGCCGGCTTCGCGCGGCTTGGTGTCGCAACTTCCCCAGGATTGAATCTTCTCGATGAACGCCTCGATGGTCTGAACACCGACGTGTTTCGTGCGAAGCTCCTTGCCGCGGAAGCGCAGGATGACCTTGACCTTCATGCCTTCGCAAAGGAAGTCGATCGCGTGGTTCAGCTTGAAGGTGAAGTCGTGAGGGTCGATGTTCGGGCGAAGCTGAATCTCCTTGATCTTGACCGTGACGGTGGCCTTCTTTTGCTCCTTGCGAAGCCTTTTCTGATCGTAGGAATACTTCCCGTAGTCGGTGATCCGGCAGACCGGCGGCTTGGCGTTGGGGGAAATCTCCACCAGATCCAACCGCTGCTCCCTGGCCTTTCGCATGGCTTCCTGAATGGAATACACCCCCAACTGTTTCCCATCATCCGCCAAGAGCCGGACTTCCCTGGCCCGAATCCTCCCGTTTACACGCTCCTTTGGTGCCCGATACGGACGCCTTCCGCCTTTGGGGCGACTCAAAGTGCGCCCCCCATGCCGTGGTTTATCATATAGTCTGTGTTTTTGGCCCGTTATTGGACGGGTCTGGAGCAGAGGCTATTTTTTTTGGTTTCGCCTTTGCAAGCCAAATTTTCGCAAAAACGCAAGCAACGCGGATGCCAAGTGGCCGGGGGTGGCCCTTGGCCAGGGAATAACTTTGCGGCCAAACAGCTGTCCGGATACAGTTCCGCCACCGAAGCCGCATGAGTTTTTTTGACATCACAAGTGAGCCATCCCGCCCGGCCAACCGCAGCCTCCTGCTGCTGGCCGGCGTGCTCGCGCTTGGCCAGGCTCGGGCGCAGTTGGCTCCGCCACCGCCACCGGCCAGGACGAGCATCACCGTCAGCAACGGCCAGTCGCGCGCCGCTTGGCGCGCGCCGCTTGGCGACTGGAAGCTGGTGAAGGCCGCCGCACTGTCGCCGGACAACCCGAAGGCGTTCGCGCTGGCCGAGGGCAAGGGCGTGCTCGTCAACGGCGACAAGGGCCGCACCGGCAACCTGTTCAGCAAACACGAGCACGGTGACGTGATGGCGGCCATTGAGTACATGGTGCCGCAGGGCTCGAACTCCGGGATTTATTTTCAGGGCCGGTACGAAATTCAGATCCTCGACAGCCACGGAAAGACCGGGCTGACCCACGGCGACAACGGCGGCATCTACGAACGTTGGGCCAACGGCAAAGGCTTCGGGGGCGCCGCGCCGATCATGAACGCCAGCAAGCCGCCGGGCGAGTGGCAGAAGTTCATCGTCACCTTCCGCGCGCCGCGTTTTGACAAACGCGGCAAAAAAATCGAGAACGCCCGGTTCGTCAAGGTGGTCCACAATGGGCAGTTGATTCACCACAACGTTGAAGTCGCTGGCCCGACCCGTGCGGCGGCCTACAACGACGAAAAGCCCACCGGTCCGTTGATGCTCCAGGGCGACCACGGCCCGGTGGCCTTTCGCAAAATCGTCCTGAAACCAGCCAAGCTCGACTAGCCGCCCGGCCAAGCGCAAACTCAACCCCCATGGAAACCAAACCCGCCCCCACCACCCTCTCCGGCATCATCCGGCACCTTGGCCCGGGGCTGATTATCACCGCCACCATTGTCGGCTCCGGCGAGCTGATTATGACGCCTAAACTTGCTGGTGAAGCCGGCTTCTCGTTGTTGTGGTTCATTATTTTTGGCTGTCTTATAAAGGTGTTCATCCAGGTCGAACTGGGCCGATACGCCATTACACACGGCAAGACCACTCTGGCAGCGATGGACAGCGTTCCAGGGCCTCGATTCCAATTTCTGTGGAGAACGGAGAACAGTGTGATCACCATTCAAGCCTCGTGGATGGTCTGGTTTTGGGTGGTCATGTATATTGGTTCCTGTCTCCAGATCGCCGGGATGATGGACGGCCTTGCCTCGCTGGTTTTTAGGGAGCCGGGGAAAGGTCATAATTTGATGATATTCGGCGTGGCTGCAGTGACCATAGTTTTGCTGCTCTCCGGGCGCTATCGGCTGGTTGAAACAGTCTGCATCGGTATGGTTTTATTGTTCACTATCTTTACTGTTGTGGCGCTCGTTGCATTGCAATTCACCGAATTCAAAATCGCTCCATCTGAAATTGCTGACGGTTTTAAGTTTCATTTGCCGGAGAAATTTACCACGGCGTTTGCCGCATTTGCCATTATTGGAGTCGGGACGTCGGAGCTGATTTACTACCCCTATTGGTGTCTGGAGAAAGGCTACGCTAAGTTCACCGGCAAAAACGACAACACCGTCGGCTGGCTCGACCGGGCGCACGGCTGGCTCAACGTGATGAAATGGGACGCATGGATTTCCTGTACGATTTATACCAGCGCCACTTGCGCATTTTTCCTGCTCGGCGCAGCCACATTGCACCGCACCGGGCAAGAAGTCGGTGATGTAGGAATGATCGCCACACTTTCCAGCATGTATCAAGGAGCGTTTGGTGACACAGGAGTGCTGTTGTTCAAGATAGGGTGCTTTTGCGTTCTTTTTTCGACTGTGTTTGGAGCCACAGCTGCAAATTCACGGCTTTTTGCCGATTGCATTCCTGTGTTTAAGGTTCGAAAATTTGACTCTGAAGAAGATCGGGCCAAATGGGTAAAGATTGGAGTCGTAGTCCTGGTGAGTTTTTCTTTTTTAATTTCGCTGATCTTCGGCGAGCCGGTCACTTTGATTGTCTACGGTGCGCTTGCACAGGGAGCGTTGTTGCCATTCCTTGCCATTGCGGCAGCCTACTTTTTGTTTATGCGAATCGACAAAAGATTGCATCCTGGAACAGCGTGGAAGTTTTTTCTCCTGGTGTCGGTTTTCGCAATGGTAATGGTGGGGTGTTATCAACTCTATGACAAATTGAAATAGTGTGGCTTACACCAGTAAAGAGAACTTTGCTGCGTTTATGCTGGCCATTGAGACTGAAGGCCTGCCCGGGCTTGGCCCGGAGGTGCGCCCGTCCGCACAGCCTGGCGCGGCGCTTGGCCAAGCGGTGGATGCGCTTGGCTTGAGCGGCGAGTCGGCGGGCTTGGCCAAGGCGGCGACGCTGCTGTGGCATGATCATCTCGACGAGTCGCATACCGTTTCGCAGGACATCGGCTCGGCGGACGGCAGTTTCCTGCACGGCATCATGCACCGCCGCGAGCCGGACTACTCGAACGCGAAGTACTGGTTCCGCCGCGTGGGCGATCACCCCTGTTTCCCCGCTCTGGCCAGCGATGCGACCGAATACCTGGACGCTGCCGGCGACGAGGCCTTGGCCAAGCGCCTGGCCCCGGGCGGCCACTGGGATCCGTTCGCCTTTGTGGATGCCGTCGAGGCGGCGGTGCATTACGGCAACCCGGGAGAGATCGAGTCGTTGCAGCATGTCCAGCGCATCGAGTTTGAGACTTTCGTACAATCCTTCCTCGGCTAGCTTGGCCAAGCGCTGAATCATGGCCGAGTTTCTTAAAGTGCTAGGGGCGGTGTTGCCCGTTTTTCTGATCGCGCTGCTTGGCTTCCAGTTGCGGCGGATGGATTGGCTGACCAAGGCAGCGGACGACAGCCTGCTCAAGGTATCGGTCAACGTGCTGTTACCGTGCCTCGCCTTCAGCAACATCAGCAACAACCCGGAGCTGCTCAAGCCGGAGAACGTCTTGCTGCCACCGGTGGTCGGCTTTTTCTCGATCGGACTCGGCATGGCAGCCGGTTGGCTGGTACGAAAGTTCGCTACCGGCTCGACCGATGCTAGTGGGCGCACGTTTGCCATCAGCATCGGCGTGTTTAATTTCGGCTTCGTGCCGATCCCGCTTGTCGGGTCGCTGTTCGGCGAGAACGCGGTCGGTGTGCTCTTCGTGTTCAACGTCGGGACGCTGCTGGCGATGTGGTCGCTTGGCGTGATGCTGCTGCACGGCGACCTGCGCACCGCCATGCGCAAAGCCATCAACGTGCCGGTGGTGACTGTCGTGCTCGCGCTTGTCGTGAATGCCACCGGCCTGCCTGCGTACATCCCTGGCTTGGCCAACGACACGATCGAGATGCTTGGCCTCTGCGGCATCCCGATGTCGATCCTGCTCATTGGCGCGATGATGAAGGATCACTTCGCCGAGTGTGACTTTCGGTCATCGTTCCGCGTGTGCTGGGTCAGCGTGGCACTGCGGCTTGGCCTGCTGCCGCTGGCGATGATCGCTCTGGCCAAGTGGCTGCCGTGCTCGACCGAACTAAAGCAAGTCCTGCTTGTAGCGGCGGCGATGCCCTCGGCGATTTTCCCGCTGTTGATTGCCCGCCTGTACGGCGGCAACCCGGTCGTCGCGACGCAGGTGGCCATCGTCACCACGCTGGTCAGCTTGGGAACGATACCGCTATGGCTGCGCGCCGGGGCAGCGTTCATCGGTCTGGACTTCGAGTAGTGTGCCCCGGTAGGAACTGGCGGACGGCAGGGACAGCCATTCCTACCACGAATGTGGCTTGCAGGCGGGGGAGTGTTCGCGTAGGCCAATGCGCATGCGAGCAACCCTGCTTCTCTCAATCGTCGGTGCGCTGTTCCTTCAGCCCAGCTTGTCCGCGGACGAGTCCCTCAAGGTGATGACTTACAACCTTCGCTACGCCAGCAACAGCAAGCCCAACGCCTGGCCGGATCGCCTGCCGCACATGGCCGACATCATCAAGAAAACGAACCCTGATATTTTCGGCACGCAGGAGGGCAAGTTTTATCAACTCAAGGAACTCAACGCCAAGATCCCGGGCTACACCTGGTTTGGCACCGGGCGCGACGGCGGGAGCCGCGGCGAGTTCATGGCGATCTTTTACAAGCCGGAGCGGTTTGATATTTTGGAGTACGACCACTTTTGGCTGTCCGACACGCCGAACGTGATCGCCTCAACAACCTGGGGGCACAGCAATCGTCGGATGGTGACATGGATTCGGTTTCTCGATCGCAAAACGAAAAAGGAATTCTACTTTTGGAACACCCACTTCGACCACCGCGTGCAGCCGGCCCGCGAAAAGGCGGCCTTGCTTGTGAACAAAAAGGTGGCTGCACTCAAAACTAAGTTGCCGATTCTCTTGGTGGGAGATTTTAATGCTTCAGCCGGGATGAACCAGGCCTATGACACACTGACGAAGGACGGCGGCTTTGTGGACACACTGCTTGCGGCGAAGAAGGCGATAAACAGTGAATGGAATACCATGAATGGGTTCAGGCTTGTACAAAAAGGAACTCGCCGGATTGATTGGGTGTTGGCCAAGGGGCCGGTGAAAACCAGCGTGGCGGAGATCGTGCTATACGATAACAGCAAGCAGTATCCAAGCGACCACCAGCCGGTCACGGCAGTCATCACGCTGGAGTAGCACTTGGCCAGGCGCGGAGTTGGCGGGGATTATTCCTCCTCGAACTCAACGTTGATGTTGTTGTTGTCGAGCGTGCTGCCCTCTGCCTGGCCCAGGCGCGACAGCGCCGTGAGGTATTGCACCTTGGCGTTGATCTCGGAATAGCGCCGGTTGGTGAGATCCCGCTGGGCCTGCAGCACCTGATAATTCTCGATGGCCCCCTCGTCGTACCGCTTGGTTTCATGCTGAAGGGCCAACTCGCTGCTAAGCCGTGCCTGGCGCGTCACCGAAATTTGCTCGAACCGGTATTCGGCATCGCGGATGAGCCGGTCTATCTCCACCATGATGGATTGCTCCAAATCCTTGTGCTGCAACACTGACTGCTCCTTTTGCGCTTGGGCGGTCTTGTAGCTGGCCCTTGCAGAACGGTTGGGGATCGGGATGCTGAACGAAAGGCCAATTGAATAATTTGGGTAATCAAATCCCCTGACATCGCGGAATGCATTGTCGAAGGAAGCTGTCCTTGCAATATACGGTCTCTTATCCTTGAACTGAAGAACGGCGCTGTCGCTGCCGGAAAGTCCGTAGGTAGCCCGTAGATCCAGTTGAGGGTAAAGTTGATTCTTGTTGTATTTCAACCGGATGTCCGCGTTCTCCAGTGAGATTTTGCTTTGAAGAATCTCCGGGCGCTGTCTGAGTGCCTTGTCCCAGCTGTCAGCTAGACTAAACACCGTCTGCACTGGGTTGAGTTCACCGACTGTAGTTAACTCTTTGTCCTGGGCGGAGGCAAAGTCGTCGGTCAAGAGCCGCTTTAGGGTGTTGACGCTGTCGGCGAAGCCATTTTGAACGGAAAGGAGTTGAGCTTTTTGCGAGAATAATTCGGCTTCCAGTTGAGGCAGCTGAGATTTGGCCAAGGTTCCGACCTCGGCTCTGCGTTTCTGGTTGCTAAAGTTTTTCTCTGTCAATGCGAGAGTTTCCTCGGCGACCTTTACATTTTCACGGCTTGCGATGATTGCGTAGTACGCGAGCTCGACACTGGACACGGTCTGCGTGATTTGCCGGATGACGGTGAGGGAGGAGTTCTCTATCTGTTGCTTATTCAGTTTGATACTCATTCGTGTGCCATCTATCCACGCTCCTCTCAACAGGGGTTGGGTGAGACTGGCAAAAAAGCCCGTTCCGTAACTTCCAAACGGGAAATCTGATGCACTCGTTCCGGTCGTCTCGGAGGCGTTAAATCCAAGACTGTAGCGCATTCCGGTGGAGGGAAGCAAAATGCCGTTAAGACCGTAGTTGCTTCTGAAGGAGTCCGTTTCACTGGTTGGAATGGTAAACTCGAGAGGGTTCTCTCGGCCCTTACTCTCTCGAAAGCTGTCCGTGACTCCCCAGTTAAATCTCGGGTCGTAGGCTCCATAAGCACCTTGCAGGCTCAGGGCAGCCAACCGCGGTTGATAGTTTGAGATTCGGACATCGAGGTTGTTCTCGAGCGCGATCTGGATGCACTGCTCAAGGGTGATCGGGCCGCTGGGAATCTCAGCAGCGTTGGCCGCGGTCAATCCCAGGGCGGCGGAGAATCCCAAAATAAGTTTTTTCAAGGACATGAGAAGGCGAGGGTGCGTCATCCGCCCCCGTTCGTCAATCTGGAGAAAGTTAAGGTTTTGCATCAAATAGCGTGGTCGAGCCGTTTTAACCGGCCAGTTCCATACGCCCTGACGCCAGTCACGGTTTCAGGATTCGGTAAAAAAGTTCCCCGCCCTCGGGCGCGGTCTTGTCGATGAATGCATTGACCGGCGGGGTGGCGGGCAGCAGCCCGGGGAGGGTCTCGAACGCTTGGCCAAGCGCGGTGGCCCGCTGTACCCGGTACGATTTGCCCGCCACGCTGTGCCATCGGATCTCCGGGCCAAGCGCGGTTTGCCGGCTCGCCGGCAGGATGGCGAACACCGAGTCGGGGTCGCCCGGGTCGGTCCCGGCGGCGAGTTCGTCGGCATCACTCGCGCCGTCGCCGTCGGCGTCGTCCGGGTCGAGGCCAAGCGGCACGATGTCGAACTTGTGCTCGCCGGTGTTCATGTGGTGTAGCAGCAGCACGGCGGGCCGGAGGCCCTTCCGCTTGGCCAAGCCGCGGTCAACGGTGATGTGCACCGGCGCGTTGGCGTCGTGCATCACCGTGCCATCTATGCCAAGTGCCGAGTGCACCACCGGCTGGGTCACGTCGTAACGGATCAGTTGGGTGCGATCGATCAAGGGGTAGCCGTACTGCTCGGCGCCGAGTGTGAGCAGCCGAAAATTGAAGTCCGTTTTCTCTTCGTCGAGCCCGAGCATCCGCGCCGAGACCGGCAGCACCATCACGCTGTTGTTGAATGGCACCGTGTCGTATTCGTCCGGGGGAAACACGTTGAGATAACCGGCATCGGCGATGCCACGCTCCCACCGTGGCACGCGGATGAGGATGGAGAGAAACACGTCATCGGCGTAGGCGGACACGGTGAGGTCATCCTTGAGCAGGCCGCCGTTGCTGCAACTGGCCAGCTCGTAGTCAATCCGACCGTTGAAGTCTGTGTCGATCTGCAGGTGCGGATCGTAGAGGAACGAATGCGGGTTGGTCCACGGCCCGGCGTTGGCGATGCCGAAGTAAAGCGTTGTCTCGGCCACCGAGCCGGTTTGCGGGTAGTCCGACGCCACGCCGAACGCGAGCACATCGGCGGCGATGTCCGCCGGGTCAGCGAGCAAATTGTTGCGGGGGCTGACACCGGCCAGCTCGAACACCGACACCAACGGCTTGGGATGCGCCGAGCCGCCCTCGAGCGAAAGCTCAAGCGACACAAGGTTGCGGGCTGGCAGGGCAATCCGTGACACGGTGGTGTGTTTCGTGGCGGCGGCGCGGACGAGTGCGTGGTACGGCACGCGCAGTTTTTCGGCGTCGTTGGCCAGCACGATTTTGCCGCTGACCTCGTACACCCAGCTTCGGGCACGGTCATTGAGCAGGGACGGGGTCAGCGGGTCGCCGGTGCGGTCGAACTGGGCCGGATCGGCGCTGAAACGTACCGGCACCAGTTCGTGCGACTTGGCCGCAATGGTGACTTGTTTCACCGGCAGGTCGATGCCAAAGCCGGTTTCGGTGACGGTTTCCTCAATGGACAGGGCAAACTTGGCCTCCGAGTCTCCGTGGTTTGTCACCCGGATTTGCCGTGTCTCCTCCCACGGCTTGGACAGGGCCAACGAGCCAAGCGACAGCGTGGTCAGCCCGTCGGTGCCCTCCGCCATGGCCGTCACGGTGGTGGTTACCGCCTGCGCCACGTCGAGAAATCCGGCCCCGGCAAGCGACTCGGGGTAGACGGTGCCGTTTTTGTGCTGCATCGGATTGGCCGTGTTGAGCAGCAGCGCCTTGATCTCGGTGGCACTCCAGCCGGGGTGCGCCTGCCTGGCTAGGGCCGCCAC
>QOAX01000064.1 GCA_003972865.1 Verrucomicrobiota bacterium
GAGCGTCTGAATGTGAAGCCTGCAAGTTGCTGTGTTATCGAAGACACCGTAGCCGGGGTTATTGCTGGTAAAGCGGCCGGAATGACGGTTATGGGGATTACGAACACATTCAAGTCTGAAGCGCTTGGTCAAGCCGGGGCGGATCACGTATATCAATCTTACAGTGCTATAAGCTGTTTTTTTGAATCCAACTAAGTAAATCTAGATAATTCAAAAATCGCGTATTGCCTCCAAACATCCCTGTTGGGATCTCTCCCATTCAGAATAACCTAGGGGAAAGATTCGCATCCCGGCGCGCTTCAACATTTTGTATCGTTCCAAGCTAAACGCATCTTCGAATCGACCCGGAAAACCAATTAAATCGATCCCCAAAGTTCTGTCTTCTATTTGGATCACGAAATCCATTTCCAAACCCGCAACATCAAACGACGGCCACACCTTATATCCGGCTTTATTCAACGCATCGTGCACAGGGTGAGCAGAATCGGGGAGTTGAGATAATTGCCCACAGGTTGGTTCTTGATAATAACCTCTCAAGTACAACAAATAAGAAGCTAGTAACGAGTTTTTATTAATTTCACTCTCATTAATGGAAAGAAAGACAATCTGCTCCACTCTGGCTCGAGTAACCATGACATTAAAAACATCCGGCTGGTTCATATATCGAAACGCAGTAGCCGACGATTTCGCGTCCAACGCAAACGAAAGGCACATAATATCCCGCTCTTCTCCTTGGAATGAATGAGGCGTACCAATTAAGATTTTGTGTTTTTGGATCGCGTCAATGGGTATTTCACGGAAGATTAATTCACTAAGGTAATCCGATTGATGCCTAAACGGTGTGCTTACACCAATACTTTGTGAATACTCAGGGGCTAAGTGACTTTGAGATTCTACTGTGTCCTGAATCAATTGTAATACTTTCTCAGATTCATTTTTGTTTACGCCATTTTTTTCACGAACACCGTTGCACTGAATCACTTGGATATTTCGGGAATGGGTCACCTCTGGCTTTTGCGTCATAATACGAAGCGAACTGTTGTAAAAATGTCGGTTGCTGAATTGAATGATATCAGGCCGACTCCGGTAATGTTCATCCAAGAATTGGACTCGTTTTTGTTCAGTTATCGTTTCCTCTGCAAGATCAAGAATGCTCTTGGAGCGGTAATCCAATTGGTCTGCAACTTCCGCACCCAGACCTTCTTTCAAGGCCAGTATGGCCTGTTTGCTTCTAGCAAGAAAAGAGACATGTCGTAGTTGCTTTGGATCTCCGACAATGGCAACCCGCTTGGCCCGTTGCAAAATAGGAAGGCAACTTGCAATGTCACATTGGGTTGCTTCATCTATTATTGCTAAATCGAACATTTCCGGAATAAGCGGCATATTATCGTGAATGTCCGAATTCTTAGACATCCAAACAGGAAACGTTTTCAAGATCATCCCGATATCCAGTTTTGAAAGTATATCGCGCTGTTTCGCTCCCGTCCTAGCCCTGAGGGATTTAAGAAAATCCATCAATGTTTTTCGATTAGTCGCGAGCACCTCATGAACCCTCGCGTCTTTTCTTATTCCAATTCGTTTGATTACATCCCGATTCCTAATGTCAATTCGGTGTTCGATCAATTTGATTAATGCGCCAAACGATTCTTTTCTGGAATTAATTCTCCGCTGAAGGACATATAACCTGATCTTGCTAATTAGTTGAAATCCTCCTTTGGACAATTTTTTTTGAATCTTGGCATACTCTTTCTCCTGTTCAGATCGCTTGTTAAAAACGGATTCAGATATTTCGAGGTTCCCCTCGATACTTTCTATGGATTGAGTTAGTTTGATTGTCCGCTGTTCGCCGTAGCCCTGCAATGTTACCGCTTTCTTCCTGCCTCGCATACCGCTCAAAATCGCTTGCAGGCTTGTTTTCAACTCGGCCAAATATTTCTTTCTTCCTCCACGAATGACGCTCCCTTTGTCACCAGAGAGTGTTTCAATCTTTTGTCCAATTACGTCCACCGCATGGTCTTTTCTTGAAGCAATCAACACGGATTTTCCCCTCGCCATATGCTCCAACGCCATACATGCAATTGTGTAAGATTTTCCTGTTCCAGGAGGCCCAATTACCAATGTCACTGGATTTTGGGCGCAGGATTTTAAGATGTTACTTTGGGGAACACTTAAAACCGCTGGTATTTTTTCCAACTCTGTTTTTTTTCTCTCGTACGGTCATTTAACTCAGTCACGCCCAAAAGTTCGCAAATTGGTTTAGAAAACTTATTCGCGTCAGACATTATGGCTAGTTCCTCCAAAATACCACGACGCTCAATGGATCGCTTTATTAAAGCAACACAACCGGCTGGTAATACCTTTAAACCCTCGTTAACTGCTTGTTTTCGTAAATCTGTTGACGCTATCGCATGCGGAAAGAAAATCATTTGTGATACATCAATATCACTGGCTAAACATTTGAAGGAATCCACTATTGCAGCGATTCCCTCCGGCCTGAAAAGACCATCTGCCACCGCTTCAAAGATTTGCTCATGCAAAAGCGAACTCTTTTCATCATCCACGATGATTCTCTTAATTAAGCCATAGTTAATTCTGAAGTTTGTTGAATCGAAAGAAAGAAATGGAACATCAGAAATTTTTTCAATTTTTGCAGGAAACAGCACCAACGGGGAGACGGTTTTTTCAGTTGTCTCCGGATTTTTTCCCACTATAAATACCGATGCATAAATAAGTTCTTTCTCGCGTTCATAAATAATCGCGGCCTCATATGCTGCATTTCCGGCATCTTTATCCAAAGGGATTTGGTGATCCCCCTCGAACGCCAAGTCATTCTCACCTTCAATGAATATTCGATGTTCAACTGAGCGTGAGAATACATTCAATATTTCAAACCCACTACTGTCTGAAGAGTAACATTCTCGCAGATAACGTATCTTTTGCTTTACATCACTCACTGTTGAACTGTTCAGATAAGAGAATTCAAGACACCAAGATAGGGTATAAAAAAAGCCGCCCTTGCGGGCGGCTTAATGAGAACACACCAACTAATTATTTGCGACGGCGAACAAAGAATGCTGCCAGTCCCAACACAGCCAGCGCGATGGTGCCCGGCTCGGGAATCACCACGAGGCTGAAAGGTTCCAAACCAGCCAAGTCAGCCGGCAAACCCGGAGGGCTTGCGGTCGAATCGCCAGGAGTCAGGCCGACTACGTTCGACATGCCACTTATGAGGGCTGCTTCAAATGTGTCAGCACCCGACCAGGCTTTCACCTGAAAGAAGCCAGCGCCGTTGAACCCAACATCAACAGAACCACCACTGAAGTAACCAGCCTTTTTGCCCGTGTAGAAGGCAACAGGGCTGCCCACCGCGGCCAGGCTGTCAGCGGATGTCCCTGCGTACAACTGGGCGAAACCACCTTCAAGGCTGCCACCGTCAGGATCAGTAATGATTTGCTTGGTCGGCTTCATGTTGGTGAAGTTGATTGTACCTTGCGCAAAGGCAGAGGTCGCAATCACCGTGCACGCCAATAACAGTATTAATTTTTTCATTTTTTCTCTTGGTTTGGTTAGTGTACCAGAAATTATTAAACGGACTATTCAGATGTGCTGAACGAACGAGTCCAATTACCTGCGCTGGCGTTCAGTACCCAGAAACCTTCTGCAACACCTACTGAAGGAACTGAATCCCACTCTTCAAAATCAGCATCATATGAGCTAATCTTGTATGCCCCGTCGGCGAACTGATAAATAGTCGGAGCGCCGCCAACCGGGAAACCGAGATCAGCCTGTAATTCACCAGCCTGCGGAACCTGGGAACTCCGAATGGAGAAACCCTGCGGGATCGCATTGCTGAGATCACCTTGGGGAACTTCACCCACGAAAGTGATGGTAACGGCTGCATCACCGCTGTTCAGGACGAAGAAACCTTCACCCGGTGCGACCACGGCATCGCCGTTATCCCACTCTTCAAAGTCAGTATCGTAGGAGTTGATGGAGAAACCGGCATCGCCGAAACGATAAACGGTCAGTGAACCAGGATTGGCACCGAAAACGTCGGAAACTTTGTTTCCACCGTTGTTAAGGGGATTGGCAACGATTGAGAATCCCGCCGGGATGCTCTTGTTGACGTAACCCACCGCATTGACAGAATAAACTTGAGCCGAAGCTCCAGCGATTCCCAATGCGCCGACAAATGCTGTAAGTATTAGTGCTTTAGTTCTCATTTTTTTTTTGGAATGTTTTCCGTATGCGCCGGCAAACTGGCAGATGCACCCCGGGGAGTCAACCCCTTTTTCGTAACTTTTTTCAATTTATTTGAACACACCTGCCCAATGGATGGCGCAAAGCCCTATTTTTGCTATAAACAAAGGATGGAATCAACTTAAATTGTTGGCTTTCAGGCTCTTTTTTTGGCCAGTTTTTCGATCTCACCGGCCAAATTGACATCTTTTTCGGTCACTTTGTTCCCGGCATCGTGGGTGCGGAGGCGGATGGTGACGGTGCTGTAAACATTGGACAGCTCCGGGTGATGGTTGGCCTTCTCGCAAGCGAAAGCCATTTCGGCGATAAAGCCGATGGCCTCGGGGAAACCGGCGAACCGGTAGGTCTTGCTGATCGAGTCGTCGGCAAACGCCCAACCGGGCAGCTTGGCCAAGGCGTCCTGTATCTGGGATTCGTTGAGTGCGGTGCTCATAAAGCTTGGAAAGCGTTCGGGGGCGATTCTTACCTGATGGGCTGTTTTTTTTCAACAATCCGCTATGGGGAGACGGCTTGCGTCGGAACATTGACTTTCGCTTTGCCAAGCGGCAAAGCTGTCCGGCGTTTCGCTTGGCCGTGCGCTTGGCCAACAACTGCCTGTTGACCGTTCATTTTTCTGCAATGACAAATCGAATTATCGCCTGTGGTGCGCTTGGCCTGTTGGCTGGTGCGTTGGTGGGTTGCGGCCCGGGCTCGAAGCCGGTCGAGCAAGGCACGCTGAACAAGGTTTTGAACATCACGGTCGGCACTGAGCCGGAGGACATTGACCCGCACGTGGTCACCGGCGTGCCGGAGCATCACATCATTACAGCGTTGACGGAGGGCTTGGTTGCGGAAGACCCTGTTGATTTGCATCCCGTGCCGGGCACGGCTGAAACGTGGGAGGTTTCCGACGACGGCAGGGTGTACACGTTTCACCTGCGCGAGAATGCCAAGTGGACGAACGGCGATCCGGTCACGGCGAATGACTTTGTGCAGTCGTTCAAGCGCATCCTCACGCCGGCGCTGGCATCCAAGTATTCCTACATGTTGTTTGTGATGAAAGGTGCTGAGGATTACAGCACCGGCAAGCTCAAAGATTTCGCGCAGGTCGGTGCCAAGGCGATCGACGAGCGGACGCTTGAGATCACGCTCAACTCCCCCACCCCCTATTTTTTGTCGCTGCTCAATCACTACACTTGGTACCCGGTGCACATTGCGACGGTCGAGAAACACGGCGGGCTGACCCGGCGGGGCAGCGGGTGGACCAAGCCGGAGAACTTCGTCAGCAATGGAGCGTTCAAGCTGAAGTCGTGGCGGCTGGGCCGGAAGATTGTCGTGGAGAAGAACCCCGATTACTGGGACGCCGAGACGACAAAGCTCAACGAGATTCACTTCTATCCCATCGAACTGGAAACCACACAGGAAAATGCCTTTCGCGCCGGCCAGCTGCACAATATTTACAATCTGCACATCGACAAGATCGCCACTTACAGGAAAGAGCACCCCGACGAGCTGAGGATCAAGCCCCACTTGGCCTCGTACTTTTACCGGTTCAACATCACGAGGAAGCCGTGCGACGACGTGCGTGTCCGCAAGGCGCTGGCGATGGCTCTGGATCGGGGCAGCATCACCAAAAATGTGACCAAGGGCGAGCAGATGCCTGCGCTGTTTTACACGCCGCCGGGTGTGGCCGGCTACACGGCCCGGGCGCGGATTGAGGAAAATGTCGGGAAAGCCCGGCAACTGCTCGCCGAGGCCGGCTACCCGGACGGCAAGGGCTTTCCTTCACTCGAACTCCTTTACAACACGACCGAGGGGCACCGGATCATCGCCGAGGCCATTCAGCAGATGTGGAAGAAAAACCTGAACATCAACATCACTCTGCAAAACCAGGAATGGAAGGTGTACCTTGATCGCCAAAGGGAGATGGACTACCAGATTTGCCGTGCCGGCTGGACCGGCGACTACCCCGACCCCAACACCTTCCTCGACATGTGGACCTCGTGGAGCCAGCAGAATCAAACCGGCTGGGCCCGGGACGATTATGACGGACTGATCCGCAAGGCGGCCGCCACGCAGGATCCGGATGCACGGCTGGAACTGTTCCAGCAGGCCGAGGAAATCCTGATGGACGAGTTGCCGATCCTGCCGATCTATATTTACACCCGCGTGTACGCGCTGAATCCTGCCGTCAAGAATTGGCACGCCAACGTGCTCGACCACCACCCGTGGAAACATGTTGACCTCGAGGTAAAGGCGGCCCAGTGAGCGCCGAGCGCCGCTGACTCCCCACCCGCTTGGCCAAGCGCCGACCCGATGCTCAAGTTCATCCTCCGCCGAATACTCGAAACCATCCCGGTGTTGCTCTGTGTGGCGGCGATGACGTTTTTCATGTGCCGCCTGGCCCCGGGCGGGCCGTTCGACGAGGACAAGCAAGTGACCGTCGAGGTTCGCGAGCTGTTGAACAAGCAGTTCAACCTCGACCAACCACTGCACAAGCAATTCATCCAGTACATCACCCACCTGCCCACCCTGCAGTCGTTCAAGTACCCGAATCGCACCGTCGGCGAAATCATCAGTCAAAAGTTTCCCGTGTCGGCCAAGCTCGGCTTCTTTGCGATGTGCATCGCGCTTGGCCTGGGCATTTTGTTCGGGGTCATCGCCTCGCTGCGCCCCAACACGTACGTCGACTACATCCCCTCGTCGCTGGCGATGATCGGCATTTGCCTGCCGACGTTCGTGATGGGGCCGCTGCTCATGCTGGTTTTCTCGCTGCAACTTGGCTGGTTCCCGGCCACCGGCTGGGGCGGGTTCAGTGGCGACCAGTTTTTTGCCAGCGACATGGTGCTGCCGTCGGTGACGCTTGGGTTCTTTTACGCGGCGTACATTTCGCGGCTCACGCGCGGCGGGATGCTCGACATCCTCACGCAGGATTACATCCGCACGGCCAAGGCCAAGGGCGCCTCCGGCCTGCGGGTCATCCTCAAACACTCGCTGCGCGGCGGGCTGCTACCGGTCATCAGTTTCATGGGGCCGGCCGTCGCCGGGTTGATCGCCGGGTCGTTCGTCATCGAGACCATTTTCAACATTCCCGGCCTTGGCCAAGACTTCGTCAAAAGCGCCTTCAACCGCGACTACACACTCGTGCTTGGCGTGGTGATGTTTTACGCGACGCTGATTATTTTCCTCAACCTCATCGTCGACATCCTGCAAGTCACCCTCAACCCGAAACTCAAGTTCGACTAGCCGTGAGCGACGCACCCAACGCCAAGCCAAACGCAACCGACACCGTCGAGAAAGGCGAGTCGCTGTGGGTCGGCGCGTGGCATCGGCTGCGTAAAAACAAAATGGCCCTCGCCGGCGGGGTGTTCATCCTCCTGCTCGCCGGCTTGTCGTTCATCGGGCCTTTTTTTCTCGAGGGCGATTATTACACGAATACCGTGCTCGACCACAAACTGCAGGCACCGGGTGAGAAACGACTTCACCGGGCAGAACCGACTAACGGCGGCAGTGGTTTTCGTGTCGACGACATTCTCGAACCGGTTAGTAGCCAGTCGGCTAAAGCTGCCCAACTAAAGGTCAATTCTGTCACCGCAGAAGGCGCGATTATATCACTGGAAATAGTCGAACCGGGAGATTATTCAGACGAACCACCGCACCCTGTCGCGTTGGCCTATCAAATCAGCAAAAGCGGCCCGGGCCAAGGTGCTACAGTTAGGCTCACTTTCACGGAGTCATACATTTTGGGTACCGACCACCTCGGTCGCGATCAACTTGGTCGCATCATCAAGGGCGGCCAGATCTCACTCATGGTCGGCATGGTCGCCACCTTCGTCTCGCTCACTATCGGCATCGGCTACGGCACCATCTCCGGTTATTTCGGTGGAAAAGTGGACAGCGTGATGATGCGCTTGGTGGACATTCTCTACTCGCTGCCATTCGTCATTTTCGTGATTTTGCTCATGGTGTTCGCGAAAGATCTCGGCGACTCGATCGACGAATGGTTCCGGGCGCGCGGCTCCGAATTCTCCATCTCCGGCCAGTGGAACATGCTGCTGCTCTTCGTCGCCATCGGCGCGGTCGAGTGGCTCACGATGGCCCGCATCGTCCGCGGCCAAGTGATGAGCCTGCGACAACAGGAATTCATCGAGGCCTGCATCTCGCTTGGCCTGCCGACGCACCGCATCATCTTCCGCCACATGGTGCCCAACATCCTTGGCCCGGTAATCGTTTACACCACGCTGACCATCCCTGCGGTGATGCTGCTCGAGGCGTTCCTGAGCTTCCTCGGGCTGGGCGTGCAGCCACCGACCCCGTCGTGGGGCCTGCTCATCAAGGACGGTGCCGACCGAATGCGCGAGGCTTGGTGGATGCTCGTCTTCCCCGGTGCCCTGTTTGCGACAACACTCTTCTCGTTCAACTTCGTCGGCGACGGCCTCCGCGACGCCCTCGATCCCAAGACCTCGAAAGATTAAGCCACAAATAATGCCTCTGCTAGACGTCAACGATCTTACGACCTACTTCCACACTCGCAACGGCGTGGTGCGGGCGGTGGACGGCGTCTCGTTCC
>QOAX01000206.1 GCA_003972865.1 Verrucomicrobiota bacterium
CGTGAACATCGACAGAGAAACCGAGGAAACCAAGGCGATGTATGGTGTCGGCAAGGAGCCCACCGATAATTTTGCCCGTCGCTGCCTGCTCGCCCGCAAGCTGGTGGAGAAGGGCGTTCGCTTTGTTCAAGTTTACGCCAGCACTTGGGACAGCCACGATTATATCGCCAAGGCCCACGCCTCGCGGATTCACAATGTGGATCACCCCATCGCAGCCTTGATCAAGGACCTCAAGCAACGTGATTTGTTAGATGAGACGCTGATCGTGTGGATGGGTGAGTTCGGCCGGACACCCGACAATGGAATTCGCGGCGGCATCAAATACGGTCGCGACCACAACCCCAAAGCCATGAATATCTGGTTGGCTGGCGGTGGCGTTAAGGCTGGGCACACGATTGGTGCCACGGATGAGATCGGCGCCAACGCCGTGGAGGTGGTGCATCCGCTGCGTGATTTTCATGTCACCCTCCTGCGCCTACTTGGTCTGGACGACAACAAGCTCACCTACTTCCACGCCGGCCGCTACAAGCAGCTCAGCCAGTTCGGCGGGAATGTGATCAAGGAATTGATTGCCTGAACCGTGGTGAGGTGTTTGAATCGTTGAAGACACTGGCATCATGAATATCAGGAAAATCATAGTCGGCCTGGCGCTGGGCGCGCTGGGATGGGCCACCGCGCAGGCGGCGGGCAAGGACGGGTTTGTTTCCATCTTCGACGGCAAGACCCTCAAGGGCTGGGAGGCCATGCCGGCCAGGACCGCGCCGGCGTGGACGGTGCAGGATGGTATGATCGTCGGCAACGGCGACAAGGGCCGCGGCTATCTCACCTACGCGCCGAACAAGAACGTGGCCGACCTGGAGCTAAAGTTCAGCTACCGCTTTCCCGGCAAGGGCAACAGCGGCGTGAGCATCCGGGCGATTCCTGATAAGACGCGCAAGCGCGATTTTCAGAGTTACCACGCGGACATAGGCCACTTGGGTATCGGCAAGAACGTGATGGGTGCCTGGGATTTCCACACACCCGGCCGGCGCGAGCACCGATGCTTCCGCGGTGATCGACTCGAGATTGGTGAGGATGATAAACCCACCATCACGCCCATCAAGGACGCCCTGACTGCCGACGACATAAAGAAGGGCGACTGGAATCACGTCCACATCATCGCCAAGGGCAACAATTTCAAATTATTCATCAACAGCAAGCTCTCCAGTGAATTCACCGAGCACCTTCCCGAGGCCAAGCGCTTGAAGAAGGGCATGATTCAGTTTCAATTGCACGATCCAGGTATGATCGTCCATTTCAAGGCTTTGAAGCTTAAGGTCTTGAAATAGCGCCTGCAAACATGATAATGTTCATATGAAGAACATCATTACTGCGCTTTTGATGGTATTATGGCTTGGCCAAGTTCAAGTGGAAGCTGTATCAGGAGCAAGGCCGAACGTGCTGTTCATTGCCATTGACGATTTGAACGACTACATCTCGCCGCTGGACAATCATCCGGGGGTGAAGACGCCGAATTTTGATCGCTTGGCCAAGCGGTCGGTCAATTTTGCCAACGCACATTGTGCGGCACCGGCATGTCATCCCTCGAGGGTGGCGGTGATGACCGGGGTGCATCCCGTGCATTCGGGAATTTACCGGAACATGTTCGGCGCGCACGGGCCACGTTGGCGGCATGAGTCGCCGGTACTGGAAAAGGCGGTCGTGTTGTCACAGCACTTCCGCGATCACGGCTACCGCGCGCTGGGTGGCGGCAAGATTTTTCACACGCTGCAATGGACGCCAGGCGACTCCCAAAACGATCCCGATGCGTGGGATGATTATCGCGGTGATCCGCTTGATCCCATCTCCGCCGATTGGCCAAGGCCGAAACTGGTCTCCGATGAAGAGGCAGGGCTGACAAAGGGCCGCCCGCTTGGCGGTCATTCGGAAAGTCAGCTTTTTGGGGCGGCGGTGCTTAGGAATCCAGAGGAAACCTATGGGGATCATCTCGTCACCGACTGGGCGATCGAGCAAATGAAGGAGCCCGGCGACAAGCCGCTCTTTCTCGCGGTTGGTTTGTTCCGGCCCCACATCCCGTGGGAAGTCTCGCAGCGATGGTTCGATCTGTATCCGCTTGATGAAGTGAAACTGCCCGAGCATCGACCCGATGATCTCAAGGACGCGCACAGTCATGGCCGACAGGGCTGGCACAAGTGGGTGAGCGACAACGGGCAGTGGGCGAAATTTATGCAGGGCTACCTTGCCAGCATCAGCTACGTGGATCATCAGCTTGGCCGCCTGCTCGATGCACTCGACGCTTCGCCGATGAAAGACAACACGATCATCGTGCTCTGGAGCGATCACGGATTTCACATTGGCGAAAAGGAGAACTGGGAGAAGTTTGCCCTGTGGGATCAAACCACCCGCGTGCCGCTTTTTATTCACGCGCCGGGCCTCAGCAAAGACGGGGAAAAGACGCGCCAGCCCGCGACGCTCACAGACATTTACCCGACACTTTGCGAATTGGCCGAGCTGCCGATTCCCAAACAGTGCAGCGGCACATCGCTGGTGCCCCAGTTGAAAGAACCAAGCACTCCCCAAAGGCAACTCGCGCTGACTTCGTTTCAGTTTTGGGGCGAGAAAACCCCGTCACTGGCGGTGGCCGATCCGCGCTATCGGTTCATCCGTTACGGCAACGGCTTTGAGGAGCTGTATGATCTCAAAAACGACCCGCACGAATTCACCAACCTCGCTGACGATCCCCGCTTGGCCAAGGTGAAGGCGCGCTTGGCCAGGGCGCTTCCTGCGAAGGTGGAACTCATGCGAAAGATTCCCATTGATTCTCCCTACCACCGGGGTCGGAAGAGAGGGAAATCCACCAATTAACCACGCCACAAAGTCATTTCCGGAATCCTTGTTTTGATCCCTTTGCATTGCTGGAAGCACAATCCTTGAGCCAAATGCAGACTGGCGCTGCAACGGCCAAATCGATATTGTCTTGCCACTGATTTGCCTCTCCAACTGTCGTGGAAAAGTGATCAACCACATCATCGCATGAAACGTATTCTCTTCATTTTGTTGTGTTTCTCCCTGTCCTTGCAGGCCGCCCCGGTGAATCTTTTGATCATCACGGTGGATGACATGAGTGCGGACTCTGTCGGCGCCTTTGGCTGCAAGATCCCCGGAACCACGCCGAACATAGACCGCTTGGCCGGGCAGAGCCTTAGCTTTGCGCACGCGCACGTGACCGTCGGCAACTGCATGCCCGGACGCAACGTCATGTTCTCCGGGCTGATCTCGCACAACAACAAGGTCGAGGGTTTTTATCAGGTCAAGAATCCCGGTTGGCCGCACTTGGTGGACTTGATGAAGGAGGCCGGCTATTTCACGGGCATCCGCGGCAAGGTCAGCCATTCCACACCGTATCAACCCTACGCGTGGGACATCAATCTGGACACCCTGCCGGATGGGACCAGTGCGCATTTCAAAAACGCAGAGTCCTATGGCATCTCCACCGCGCACGGCATCAAGAAGGCCAAGGCGGCGGGGAAACCGTTCTGCCTCTCGGTCAATGTCTCCGATCCGCACAAGCCGTTTTGGAGCGTTGTCAAAGGAGGTGGCAAGGATCCGCACGTGCCGTCGCGCATCTTTACCGCCGGCGAGGTGCCCATACCCGGTTTCCTGTTCGATGATCCCAAGGTGCGCGAGGAGCTTGCCTTGTATTACTCGAGTGTACGGCGGGCGGATGACTGCGTGGGGGAAATACTCCAAGCGCTTGAGGCCAGTGGCGAAGCCAACAACACAATGGTGATGTTCCTTTCGGATCACGGCATGCCGCTGCCGTTTGCCAAGACGCAACTGTACCACCACAGCACGCACACGCCATGGATGGTACGCTGGCCGGGAGTAACCCGCGCCGGCGTGGTGGACGGAAAAAACATGATTTCAGCCGTGGACATGCTGCCCACACTGCTGGACATCGTTGATGCCAAGCACCCGGCCCGACTCGACGGCCGGTCGTTTCTCCCATTGATTCGTGGTAAAACACAAGCCGGCCGTGATCACGTCTTCAAGGAGTACAACGAGAATGCCGGTGCCTCACGCGACCCCATGCGGGCGGTTCAGACCAAGCGGTATCTCTACATCTTCAACCCTTGGTCCAACGGCGAGCGTGTGTTCGCCACTGCGACCACCGGCACCGTGACATACCGTCGTCTGGTCGCCTTGGCCAAGCAGGACAAGCGACTGGACAAGCGATTGGACTTGTACAAGCACCGGGTGCCTGAGGAACTGTACGACGTGGCAAACGACCCCGACTGCCTGATTAACCTCATTAACGATGCAAAACATCAAGTTGCCCTGCCGAGCTTACGCTCCGAGCTCGAGGGCTGGATGAAACGTACGAAAGACCCCATGCTTGAGGTGTTTGAAAAACGCAAAGACGAAATCTTTCGTGAGGAGTATGTTCAAAAAGTGGAAAAAGAAGCACTCGACCGCCGAAAAAATCGGCGTGGCAACAAGAGGCGTTCCAATGCTACGAAATAAACCATTCCAAATCCCATGTGTATCCGTATTACCCCAATCCTGATTCTTGCAGCTGCGCTGTTGCCAACCCAGACAGTGGCTGAAAAACCTAACTTGGTTTTCATTATTGCAGATGATTGCACTTTTCGTGATATCAGCTGCTACGGCGGACAGGCGAAGACGCCAAATATCGACCGGTTGGCCTTGCAGGGCATTCGGTTTACGCGCTGCTTCCAGGCCGCGCCCATGTGTTCGCCCACGCGGCACAACATCTACACGGGTCTCTACCCGGTGAAGAGCGGGGCGTGGCCGAACCACACGCGGGCCTACCCGCACGTTAAAAGCATCGTGCATCACCTAAAGCCGCTGGGCTATCGCGTAACCCAGACGGGTAAAACACACATTAACCCACCGGAGGTGTTCCCGTTTGAAAATTTTGGCGGCGGGAAGAACCCGGACATGCAGTATATCGATCGGCTGTTCGAGGAGACGGCCAAGGGCGGCAAGCCTTTCTGTCTGTTCGCCTGCTCGAACGAACCGCACAGCCCGTGGAACAAGGGTGACGCCTCGGCATATCCGCCGGCCAAGGTGAAGCTGCCGCCCTACATCGTGGACACAATGCGGGTGCGCGAGGATTTCTCGAAGTACCTCGCGGAGATCACCTATTACGATTCGCAGGTGGGTGAGATCATGACGTTGTTGGACAAGCACGGGCTGGCAGACAACACGCTGGTGATGGTGGTGAGCGAGCAGGGTAACTCGTTTCCGTTTGCGAAATGGACCTGTTACGACCACGGGCTTCAGTCGGCGATGATTGTCCGCTGGCCAGGCAAGGTGAAGGCGGGTACGACAACCGCCGCGATGGTGGAGTATGTCGACGTGACACCGACTTTCATCGACGTGGCTGGTGGCCAGCCGGTGGCGCCGGTTGATGGCCGGAGTTTTCTGCCGGTGCTGAGCGGTGAGAGTGAGACGCACAAGGAGCATGTGTTCGGCATCATGACCACACGCGGAATCATCAATGGCACCGCCGCCTACGCCATACGCTCGGTGCGCGATGCGCGTTACAAGCTGATCCTGAACCTGAACCATGAGAGCAAGTTCACCAATGCCTGCACCAAGTCGCCGGCTTTTCAATCAATGGTGACTAAGGCCGATGCGGGCGATGCGACGGCCAGGCGCCTGGTGCACGCCTATCAATATCGGTCGGCAGTTGAACTGTACGACATGCAGAAGGATCCTCTAGAGCTGACCAATATTGCTGGCCAAACCGGCACCGAAAAACACATCACCCGCCTGCGGGGCAAGCTGGAGGTCTGGATGAAGAGTCAGGGCGACCAGGGCGTGGAGACTGAATTGAAAGCCCGCGAGCGGCAGGGCGCAAAGCGTCGCAACAAGAAGAACACCCTGAAGAAGAAATAACATGAACCGCACTCTCGCATTCCTGGCGTTGTGTCTTCCGCTGCTGGCGTCGGCGGCGCAGAAGCCCAATATTCTATTCATCTACACGGACGACCAGTCGACGCGCACGGTGGGTTGCTACGAGGATGCCTTTGACTGGGTGAAGACGCCGAACATTGACGGATTGGCCAGGCAGGGCGTGCGGTTTGCGCGGGCGTACATTGGCTCGTGGTGCATGCCTTCGCGGGCGACGATGCTTACCGGACATCACCAGCACGGCGTGGAGTCGATGCGGATGGAGGGACAGTACCCGGGCAGTGCGTATGAACCGGAGCAATGCCCGTTCTGGCCGTCAGTGTTTCGCAGACACGGCTACGTGACCGCACAGATCGGCAAGTGGCACACGGGCGTGGATGGGGGATACGGGCGCGACTGGGATTACCAGATTATCTGGAACCGCCCGAAGTATGTGAAGAACTCGCCGAATTATTACTACGACCAGATGATTGAGTTTAACGGGGGCAAACCGCAGCTAGTTAAGGGTTACAGCACAGACAACTACACACGCTGGGCCGTGGAGTTCATTAACGGCAAGGGGCGCGACCCGAGGAAACCGTGGTATCTCTGGCTGTGCTACGGCGCGGTGCACGGGCCGTTCACGCCGGCCAAGCGACATCTGGGCGACTACAAGGATGTGAAGGTGCCTTTTCCAAAGGACGTGTATCCGCCGCGACCGGGCAAGCCGAAGTACGTGCAGAAAATGGAGCACTGGGGACCGGGCAAGGATGGCCAGCCGGTGGAGCGCAAGGTGCGCGAGCTTGGCCCGGTAGGCATGAAGGATATCCCGGGCAGACCGTTGCGCGATTGGATTCAGCAATACCACGAAGGCGTGCTGGCCATCGACGAAGGAGTGGGCCGCGTTCTCAAGGGGCTGAAGGACAGCGGGCAGGACGGGAACACGCTGATAGTCTTCACCTCGGACCAGGGCTTTGCGTGGGGACAGCATGGGTTCAAGTCGAAGGTGGCCCCGTATCATGCCACGGTGGGTGCGCCTTTGATTATCCGTCCACCAGCAGTGAAGGCCGGTAAAACGGCCGGTCGCTTGGTGCGGTCACCCGTGAGCGGCGTGGATTTACCTCCGACCTTTTTCGCTCAGGCTGGTTTGCCTTTGCCGTGGAAGATGCACGGTCAGGATCTCAGCCCGCTGCTGGCCGATCCCAAGGCAAAGCGCAACACACCCGCCATGCTTGTGCATACGGGCAAGATTTATGGCTCGGCGACGGAGGAAATCCCATCTGCCGATGACGAGAGACTCTATCATGGACCGGGTGTGCCGTGGTATGTGATGTTGGCTGAGGGTCAATTCAAGTACGTGCGTAACCTCATAGCAGGCGAGGTTGAGGAATTGTACGATCTCAAACGGGATCCCGAGGAATTAAAGAACCTCGCGCTTCAGCCGCGCCACGCCAAGCGCCTGAAGGCCTATCGCCAAAAGGCCGTTGAGGAACTGCGCCGCACCCAGGCTCCCTTCGCGGCCAGCATGCCGAGGCCCTCAACGCTGAAGTAGTTTTTTACTTCGACTTCAGGCCCGCAGTGTTCACCGCGGTCAATCTGCAAAGCCCCCTGCGGGCTTGCTTCGCGGGGGCAATCGGGCACAATGGCGCGCATGAACTCCAAGCTTCTTTGTGGTGTGATCATGCTCGGGCTCGCAGGAGGAGTGTTCGCTGAGCCGAAACTCAAGCCGATCTTCAACGGCAAGAACCTTTCCGGTTGGGAGGTGCCCAAGGGCAACGACGAGGCCGGATGGTACAAGGCCGTGGATGGGGTGTTGAAAATCCAGAGCGGTCCGCAAAAGAAAGGTTCCATTCTTTGGTCTAAAAAGAAGTACCGCAACTTCGTGATGGAGTTCGACTTCCGCTTCGGTGAAGGCATCGTGGACAGCGGTGTGCACGTGCGCACCAAGGACCAAATCCAGATCGGCATATCCGGTTCGCTCAAGCGCGACATGACCTGCTCGCCATACATCCCCGGCAAGGGCTATCCGGTCGAGGCCAAAAACATCAAAAAACTGCTCAAGGCGAAGGACTGGAACACGATGCGCATCCAGGCTATCGGCAAGGAATACACGGTGTGGTTGCAGGGCGAAAAAGTGATGAGCTACAAGTCCGACTCCGCCATCGAAGAAGGCCCCATTGGCATCCAGTTGCACGGCAGCCGCAACATGTCCATCGACTACCGTAAACTAAAATTGGCGGAATTGCCCTGACGTCTTTTTAAGCCATGAAAGTGAATCGACGAACCGCGATCAAGGTCACCGCTGCCGGTGTGGGTTCGATGGCTCTCACGCCTGAATTTCTCGCAGCCAAGGAAGCGGCTCAACCGTTCGGTGCGGATTTTAAGAATCTCGAGACTCTCACCACCGGCCAATGGTGGACGAAGGGCGCCGGCGCAAAAACCGAACTCAAGGGGCGCCGCCGGAGGGCGAGCGCGCCGCCGATGGATGTGCCGCGCGATCAGGTTGTCGCCTTTGCGGTCTACACGCATCAGGCCGGCGTGTTGAAAATGACCGCGCAATTGTACCCACTCAAGCCTGGCGAGGAGCGCTTGGCTAGGTTGGAATTGAAGCGCAATGGCAAATGGATTGAGGTTGCCAAATCAGAGGTGCGTTATCCCGGGTGGTACGCCCACTTTCGGGTTGAGGATTGGGATAACTCGAAAAGTGTGCCGTACCGAGTACGTCATGGTGAAAAGGCGATGTTCGAGGGGCTCATACGCCGTGATCCATCGGACAAGGATGAGATCGTCGTCGCCAATCTGTCCTGCAACTCAAGCAACACCACCGGCAGTCGACCGGAGATTGTCGCCAACCTCAGG
>QOAX01000298.1 GCA_003972865.1 Verrucomicrobiota bacterium
TTTTTTATTTATTGTTAGTTTCTGTTATAATACTTTGTTTTTCTTAAAATAATAGACGACTGTACAAGACGGCGCCGGGGCGGCGACTTGATGCTAAAAAATATCCATCGCTTGGAGTATCTTTTGCACACTCACGTACCCCTTGCCCTGCGGGAAGCAGACATGCATTTTGCACATACATCACTTAAAAAACTAAAAGATTATACGGAACTGTGCAAAGCGCTGAACACTGTGTTCAACGGTTTTAGCCGTTAAGACAACGCGCCAGTGCCGCAGCACTGTCCTCAATCCCACCATCGTTATTAAACAGCAAATAGTCCGTTGGAGTTTGCCTTGAGAAATGCCGGAACATTTTCATGTTGTAAACAGCATAGCCTGTTTCGGTAACTTCCTGCTTGCGCTGCACTACTGTGTTCCAATCCACCATGCAGTGTACGTTCAAAATCCTGAAGCCCAATACTGTCGTCAACCGCCTGAACCGAGAAAATCTAGGGTTATCCGTCTTTCTGTCCAGCACAAGAAAATCGACAATGGAACGGTCGACCAAACAAAATCGGGATCGGTTTAGTAGCGACTTTAAGCGAAGTCCTATTGCTGCACGGATGTAGATGAGTGGGGCAAGTGATTCATCAAATCGCTCCCGTGACTGAAACAGGAGGGGGCGGATAAAGATCACCGCCAACTTGAACAAAATGGACTTTCGATAGAGGTGTTTGCCCGTAATAGTTTTCACCTTTTTATCAAGATGCGAGGGTAATTCCCTGATAAGCGTGGTTTTCCCCACTCCATCGCAACCCATGATAGAAGCCAAACCCGACCGGCGAGGTGGACCAATTAACACAGCGCGGATTTTCGAAACAACTCTTCGCAATCGCAGCAACCATAGTTTTTTGCTGTGTATCAATTCCTCAATATGGGACAGGGCGCTGGCACTCACTTTGGGCGCGATGATTCCGCTAGCAATAATGGTATCAATCAACGCTGCAATGCGGGCGTGCTTTTCAGTGATACACCGTGCTTGATAGTTGACCAATCGCTCCTTCGTCTTGTGTTTCGACAAGTCCTTTTTTTTGCTGACAAGATGATGGATATACAGACACGCCTCAATGTCCACCGGAAGGCGCGCAATGCCGACTGCATCTTTAAGCAGGGGCAGACAGATGTCGAAGCGCAGAAGATTTCGGCCATGGTTGATTTGCCAGAGATGAATCCACAGGTCAAAGACCGCCCTGTGTCTGCCGTCATTGGAGATAAGCGTTAGCTGTATTTTCTCCATTCTGCGGGACGTGATCCGAATATGGCAAAGCCCCTCCTTGACCCAGTCAAAAGCTTTGTCAAACAGCCGGTGTACATTTTCCCTGTTACAAAGCAAATCGACATCATCGTTGTCTATGACCTGTTCCGGAGTGACGGGGTCCCCCCGCAGTTGAACAAACAACCAAGGGCCGGTTGTTATTCCGGTTATACAGGCTGCCAAATCCAGCCACGCAGCAGAATGGTCCCGGTGTTCCGGCTTTTCTTTCATCTTCGCGGCGGCGGCTTGGTCAAGCGCTCCTGCACAGCGACAGCAACTTGGCTCAGATCAACCTTCTCCCTGGACAGGCTGTCGGTCTCGCCGAACACCGTCACCGTGCCGCCCTTGGCCAAGCGCTGGACGAAGCGATGCTGCTTGGCTTCGGTTTTGTTTGAAACTAGCAACACATCGACCGCAGCCGAGCCGGCGGTGACGCACTCGCTCAGCATCGCCGTCGAGTCGCCGGTTACAAACAAGCGGTGGCACAAATGCACAAACGCCGGGATCGGGTTGTACGGTTCCTCCGAGTACAAATGCAGGAAGTTGATCGGTCTTTTTCGCAGATCTGATTCCACCACAGTCGGCGTGCGGCGCGAAGTCGTCACCCACAGTTCCTCGCCGTTTCGCATCGCCTCGATGCGATCCATCGCCTCTGCCATTTTTCCGGTGTCCATTTTGGAACCGGCCGAGTCGCCGCCGATGATCACCCCCCAAGCCGGCTTGTCGCCGGCGGAATGACGCTCGCGAAACTCCGCCACTCTTTTGGCGACCAATCGCTCGTCGAGGTAAGACAGGTTCACCGGCGTGGTGACCACTTGCGGCAGCGGCTTGGCCGCGTCGTAATCCGGGATGACGAGGCAGTCGTAATCCCACCGATACCCCCGCGGCGCGAGCACAGCGACCGACCTCGCGCCGAGCTTCGCCGCCAAGACCTTGTTGGCGTAGTAAGTCCGCGAACCAGCCGAGATGACCATTAGAAAATCGCCATCAAACTCGCCGACGCTAAACAGTGACCGGGAGCGCAGTCCAAAAAAATCGAACACGTGCGACACCCCCCGGGCGAAACTGGAACGGAACGCCACATCCACCACTTTGAAATCCATTCCCAAGTGGCGACACAGAGCAATGGATTGGTTGAAGTGCCCCGGCCGGCCATCGCTCAAAACGAGTGCTCTGTTGTTTCCGTCCGGCATCATTCCGGCAAATCCATTCGCAGGCGAAAGAAGGCTTGGTAGCCGAATTTTTTCAAGGTCACGAAAGTCCTGTTGCCGACGATCCACGGCTCGAACGGCAGGTCGCGCCATTGCTTGCTGGGCAGGAACGAACTGGTTTCCACTTTCACCGGCAGGCCCAGTTCCGTCCAACTCAGCGTGAAGGTGTGCCCGAACGGATCGGCGCTGATGCCCAGCCGGATGTCGCCCGGCTCGTACACCACGAAGCGGGCGACCGCGCCATTGTTGGTCGGCACGACATCGCCCTCGTGCGCCGTGGCTCGGATGACGTTGCTGAACTGCCCCTTGCCCAAGGGCAGCAGCGTGAGCCTAAAATCGGCGGCGGCACCCGGCTCCACTTGGCCAAGCGCGTACACGAGCGTCCGCCCGCCGTCTAGCACCTGCGTCGGCTCCGGCTTGGCCGCGAGCAGCGTGACCCCGGTCGGCAGTTGGTTGGTCACCATCACCTGCGTGGCCATGGTTGGCCCAAAGAAAACCAGGCGGCTGTTGATTTCCACCGGCTGTTCCGGCCGGTAATCCGGCTTGGCCACGGTCGAGGTCATTTGCAGATCGCCGGGAGCGGTGGCGGTGAAGATCGCGTCACTGGCCACCTCGCCATCGGGCGTGATGATCGACACCGGACCGGTCGAGGCATTCGCCGGCACGCGCGCCAGCAACTCGCTGGCTGACTTGTGCTCGAACTCCGCCACGCCGGTGCCGAACTTCAAAAACAGAATCTTGTGAAACCCGGCACCGCGAAGGGTGACCATGGTTTGCGCCGGGCCGATGACCGGCTCGAACGAGTCGATGCGCGGCAGCACGGCGAACGAGTTGGTGCTGATCCAGCGCCCGCCCGGCGCGGCCAACTCGATACCGCCACCGAGCAGATCGGCGGCGACGGTGAACTTCAGCTTGTCGTTGGCCACCACCTCAAACGGCACGGCCTGCCTGCCGATGCGCAGCGACTCTAGCCCGAGAAAATTGCGCCCGCTGAACTCCACCTCATCGCCCGGCTTGGCCGCCAACTTCTCCGGCTTGGCCAGGCGCGGCGGCAGGAAAAAAATTTCCGCACTCGTGAAGTCACCCAGCACACTAAGCAGCTTGACCGGGCCGGACCGGGCATCCGGCGGCACGATGACACTGAGTTGCGTCGGCGCTGGCACGGTGAACTCCACCGCCTTCACGGCGCCAAACTCAACCGCCGTGGCGCGGTCGAGGTTGCGGCCGTGCAGCTTCACTTTCGAGCCGGCGACGCCGGTGGACGGCTCGAAACCGGTGAGGTACGGGCCGTTGCCGATGATGGTCAGCCTGTCTGTGGTTGTGCCGGAGCCGAATGCGTTTTGCACCGTCAACGTGCCGGTCGCGGCGTTGAGCGGCAACTCGACGCGAATCTGCGTCGGCGCGGTGACGGTGAACCGCACCGACATCGAGCCAAGCAGCACGCGGGTCGCGCCGATGAAGTTGGCCCCGCGCAGTGTCACCCACTTGGCCGGCCCGGTGAGCGGTGGATCGAACGACTCGATCACCGGTGCGCGGGTTACGATGAGCGCCGCCCCGCTCGTCCCGAAGCCGAACGGGTTGGCCACCTTCACGAGGCCGGTCGTCGCGTTGGCGGGGACGGTGAAGTCGAGTTGCTGCGGCGACGGCGTGCTTTGTCCCGCCGACCTGACCGCACCGACGTGCACGGCGGTGACTTGGCGGAAATTCACGCCACGCAGCGTCACCTTCATGCCGGGCGCGACGACCGCCGGCGACACGCTCGTGATAACAGGCGCGCGGGTGATGGTGAACAGTTTCCCGGTGCTCGATTGGCCAAGCGCGGAGGCGAGGGTGATTTTTCCGCTGGCGGCGGCCGGGACGGTGGCCTTGAGTTGCGTATCGGCCACAACGGTGAAGCCCGCCCGCACATTGCCGAACCACACGGCGTCGACCGGCTTGAAATTGACCCCGCGAATGACGACCGAGTCGCCGGGCGCGCCCACCCACGAGTCGAGGCTGTCGATGATCGGCCCCGGGCCCGCCGCGACGAACGGCCCGCCGCTCGTGCCGGACTCCTCGTGCGAGACAGTGATCGCGCCATCGGCGACGCCCGGCGGCACGACGGCGCGAATCTGCGTCGCTGCCGTGACGCTGAAGTTGGCCAGACGCCCGCCAAACTTCACTGCCGTGACGCCTGTGAAGTTTTGCCCCTCAATGGTCACGATCGTCCCCTCCCAACCGCGCGCGGGATGAAAGCCGGTGATGCGCGGTGCGACGACGAACGGCATCGGCATGGTGATGTCGCCAAGCGGCGTGGCCAGTGTCGGCCTGGCCGTGGTTGCGGCGTTGGGGACGGTGGCGTGGATCTCGAATACGTGCGGCCTGCCCTGCCCATCGATGACGGTGACCGGTTCCCAGTCGGCCAGTGCGGCGCCGAACTTTACCGCGCTCACCAGTTGCAACTCCTTGCCGGTGAAGACGACGCGTGTGCCGGGGCGTCCGTGGCGCGGCTGCATCTCGGTGACGACCGGGCCGGCGCGGAGTCCGCCGGGCCAGGCGACGAGCACGGCGGCGGCCAGCCAAACGCTTGGCCAAGCGCGGGGGGAAGTTTTACGGACTCCGCGCACGGTGGATCAGGCGATGCCCAAAATCTTTTTGCCCTCCTCGCTGATCATCGACTGGTGCCAGGGCGGATCCCAGACGACCTCGACGCTGGCGTCGTCGATGCCCGGCAGGGAGAGGATTCGGTTTTGGGCGTCGGCGGCGATCGCCGGCCCCATCCCGCAGCCGGGGGCAGTGAGGGTCATTTTCATCTGTACCCGTTTGCCGCCGCCCTCCGGCAGTTCGTCCATGCAGAGGTCGTACACGAGGCCAAGGTCAACGATGTTCACCGGGATTTCCGGGTCGTAAACCTGCTTGAGTGAATCCCAGACCTCCTGCTCGGTGGCCGGCTCGCCGGACTCGCGCGACTTGGCCTCGTCCGGCACCTCGAAGCCAAGCGCGTCAGCATCGCGAGCATCGACACGGAACAGCCCCTGCGGCGAGCGCACGGTGTACACGCCGCCGAGCGACTGGGTGATGTCGACCGGCGTGTCGGCGCCCATGGTCATCCGTTGGCCGGATGGAATCTGTGTGACCTCGCACTCGCGGGCAAGCCGGACGGATTGAATCTCCTGCATCGGCCGATGGTCGATGGCAGCGGCGCGGGTGTCGAGGGCGAAGTTGGCGGGTCAGTGCGGGATGTTCGACTTGTGCGGATCAATCAGGATGGCCTTCTTGATCCGGAGCAGGTCCAAGTCGCCGCCGGGGCTTGGCGAGGCGTTGTGACCCCGTTTTTGTTTGGTTCGAGCCTCGACCCATTTCCAAGCCTCGGAATGGCCGTCGGCGAAACCAAAAGTGCCCGCGCCATTGTGCCAGTAGGCGGGGGAGTTCTGCCAGTGGTTGGCAGCATAAACCGGGATGGCAAAGTAGCCGTCGTCGATGGTGCCCTCGTTTTCATCAAGAAACACAAACGCGTCGGACGGCGGCGGGCTCTTGATGTCGGACATCTTCCTGTGCGGCGGATATTGGGCACCCTGCACCCAGGTAATCGTTCCGCCCATGTGCCCATTCATCGAGTAACTTCGGGCGGGGATGTAGATGCGTTTGTTGAACATCATGTCCGGATGAGAGGGACATTGGTAAATCTTCACTGAGGAGTTGTATTTAAAGAGCTGTCCCTTGGCGATGATGGCTGTGTTCGTGGCATCGGGCAGGCGTTGAACCCAGTAGCCCGGATCGATCCAGGGAAACCCAAACTTTCTTACCTCATTCGGGTCCTTACTAAGCCCGTTGCTGATGATGGAATCGTCATTGTCGGTGGCGTACATGAACCAGCAAAGGGCCAGTTGCTTGGTGTTGTTGAGGCAGTAGGTGCCCTGCCCCTTGGCCTTGGCCTTGGCCAGCGCGGGCAGCAGCAACCCAGCGAGGATCGCAATGATGGCGATCACCACCAGCAACTCGATCAACGTGAATCCGTATCGCTTGGTCGTGCTTGGAGTGTTCATTGTAATAAGTAGTTTTGATTCAAATTAAAGTTCAACCGCTTCGCCAAGCGCTTCATGGCAGAGGTTTTTTGCACACAGGACAAATCGGCCGACCATCCGCCATCTGGTTAGCCTGCACGTAAAAACAACCGTTTACGGGACACTTCTTGCCGTCCACCAGCCGGCCTTTGTTGCACTTAGGGCAAAGCATTGGCTGGCCCATATGGCTCGGGTTGTCGTCGTAAAACCGGCCGCGGGTCTCGGGGTCGATCACCTGCATCTCACCGCAGGCGCTGCATTGGGTCCAGGTGCCACCGTCGGGAAAATCGGCGCTCGTACCTGACGAGGACACAAAACTGACGATGAAGCCGCCACAAAGAGCGATGGCGGCAATGGAAAGTCCCAGCTTGGTCTTGTCGTTCATCCGACTTACCACCACTCGCGGTGCGGCTGGTTGTCGTTGTTCCAACGCCTGAGCATATTTGCGGCATCGGACTTAAATGCACCATTATGCTTGCGGGCTACCAAATCCATCATCTTGTGGTATTCGGCATGCCCGTCGGCCAACAGAATGTTGGAGCCAAGTGTGTGCCGTTTGCTCGGCCATTCCCGAGCGGGGTTATTAAAGTTGCCGCCGTCGCAGGGATCCACCGCGCAATCCCATATCCCATCCGCCTGGGTATCGGAAATGCAGACCATGTCCGAGGGCATACGCACCGTACTCTCGGGAATCAAATCCTCCTCACTGCGAACATCCCCACCGAGACCCAGCGTGCGGTTTTTAACCCTCACAAATTCACGCACTCCCCAGTCGTTGTAACCGTAGGTGAAGAACGCACCTCCCCCGGGATATAGGTTGAAGGGAAACGCCGGATCCTTCTTCGTGGGATCCTTCCCCTTGTAATCCTTCCACCTGAACCGGTCCGCTCCATTGCCTTTTTTTGCCGGGCAGAAAAACAGTTCCGTGCTTCCAGTATAGCCGTAAAGCCGCCCAGGCCAAGCTATGGCGTTGTTGACCGGGTTTCCGGTGTACTTGGATATGCCGATTCTGGCCCGGGCATCCCAGTGCCCCGGGTAGTAGGCGTTGTCGTCAACGTACATCTTCAGGGCGATGCCCATCTGCTTTTCGTTGTTCATGCAGAAGATCTGCTGCGCTTTGGCCTTGGCCTGTGCCAGGGCCGGCAGAAGCATGGCCGCCAGGATGGCGATGATGGCGATTACCACCAGCAACTCGATCAGCGTGAAGCCGTATCGCTTGGTTGGGCTTGTTGTGTTCATTTGGATGGATGGCCTCGGCTCAGTAACAACGGTGAACGGCGACACTAGCATTCACCCGGAAAAAATCAACGCGAAAATGGGTGTTTTTTGACTGGCCGAGGCTGACCGTTGGGCGCAGGCTCCAGCCGTCCAGTAACTCGTTCAAGAACCATGGCAGACTTAACCTTTAACTGTCCTCAATGCGGCCAGAACCTGACCACAGACGAGAGCCTCACCGGCTCGGAGATCGAATGCCCATCCTGCACCAAACCGATCAAAATCCCCTCGGCAGGCGATGAAAATGTGCAGAGAGCAGAGGCGGAACCGACCGCTCCCCCCGTGGCTGAGGAACCGGAGTCCAAAAAACTGGCCGTGCCGGTACACGAGGGCGAAAAGGTGTTGCTGAAAAAAGAAAGCTCGAAAAAAGAGGAGGAGGAAATCACCGGGGATGGAAAAATCTGTGTCAAGACCATCAAGCGCGGCGACTGCATCGAGCTGGGGCTGGACAAGTTTGACGAGTCGGTCAACCTGTTTCTCGAGAAGATCGCCCGCGAGCAGATCATCAGCGTGCACTCCATGAACTACTCGCACTTCGACCCCACCACCCAGAAGTACCTGCCCGACTATGCGGCGATGATTGTGTACGAGCGGTAGGGCAGCGTTTTCAGTTTTTAGAAGACGAACGGCGAGTTGAACAGGCCGCACTCCGGGCAGCGGGACCGGTCCACGTCGTGGTCATCCGTGTAAACGTAGGCGCAGTCTTCACAGCGAAACACCCGGTCCTCGGTCGGCTCCGGCTCGAACCGTTTGCGCCGAAACTCGTACAGCAACACGAGCACACCCAGCAGGCTGATCACGACCGCGAAGCAGAGGAAGATGAGTGGGCCGGGAAACATCAGCTCGACGGCGGGGCCGGGGCGGAGGACGGCTTGGGCGGCGCCACGGTCCGCCAATGGAACAGCGCCCCGCCCCACT